>CAZAVD010000024.1:0-11021 GCA_964488715.1 uncultured Gammaproteobacteria bacterium
TAACATGGAATGGAAATGATCCAGATAATGGACCTAATAGTGATTTAACTTACCATATATACACCTGTGAAGGATCAAGCTGTGATCCAGATAATTTAATAGATTCAACAACTAGTGAAAGTTATGAATTATCAGGTTTAAATCAAAACACAACATATAGATGGAAAGTCAAAGCATATGATGGAGAAGATGAAGTATATAGCTCAATATGGAGATGGACCACACAACAGCAAGTTCCAACATACACAATAACAGACCAAGTTAATACAAATTGGAATAATTCTGATGTAATAGCAATATCTTGGTCAGATGATTCAATTGGGTATAATGCATTAAGTGATAATTCAACTTGCAATCCTAGTGATAATTTTGATGATAATGATGATTCAAGATCTATTAATTCAACATATACTAACTATATCTGTTTTAAAACAACAACTGCTTGCGGAACAACAGTTTATTCATCTGCATTAGGTCCGATGAAAGTTGATACAACTTCACCAGATATTTCTAATGCTCAAGCTTATTGTGATTCATATACAGATAGTTGTGAACAAGATGATGATACTGAAATATATTTTACATGGACAGCAAGTGATGAACATTCAGGATTAGACCAATGCTGGGCAGAATTAAATGATGCTATACCAGATGAAGACGTTGGAATAGATGAACAAGACACAGACACTGGATTAGAAGGAATAAATACATATTATGTTAGATGCAGAGATAATCTTGGTTATTGGTCTAATACAATTTCAGATACAATAAATATTTCGCTTGATTCAGAAGCGCAGGGTATTTGAATGGTTTATGGATATAGATATTGTTAAGGTATTAACTGTCAGGGACTTTTTCCTTTGACATTTTTTTATCCTTATGCTAAGTTAAGCGCAAGAGTTAAAAAGTTTAGATATATGGCTAATTTAAGCGTAAAAGTCATAGAATATCAATATATGCTTGATTATGTAAAATCAGGGTGTGTTATTGCCTTAATTTATCAAATGTCATTTTAAACGCCTAAAATATGGGCGTTTTTTGGTTATTATTATTATTTTTTATAAAAGTATGAAAAGACAAAAAAATATTGAGTGTGAAATAAGAGGGTGTATTACACAAAGCGATTTTAATGAGATTAAAGTTGATATTGAAAAAGATTGGGGAAAATTAGACGAAAGTCCAGAACTTGCTATTTTTTTTAAAGGTCATGATATGTTTTTAAAAATTAACAAAAATGGCGGAGTGTTAACTATTAAAAAAACAGTAGATAAAAAAACAAAATCGAAACAGGAAACGGAATTTAAATTTGGATTAGATAGTGTTCCAGATGCAATTCAGTTTCTTGTTCAATTGGGTTTTGATAAGGGTCTTTTTTCTTATTGTTATCGTTATGAAGCAAAAAAAGTTGATCAATCAATTTCTGTTAAATTTGACACAAAAATAGGAGATATTTTTGAAATAGATGAAGTGGTACCAAAAGAAGCAGATTTTAGCAAAGTATATGACAAATTAATTAAGATAGCCAATAAATATGCGTTAAGTGTTTGGTCACAGGGAGTGTATAAAAAAATTATTCAAGATTCTTGGATGGATGTAAAAACTGATCCTTTGGTGATTGCTGGAAATTTACACCCTCTAATTCAAAAAGTTATTCGCGAGTCAAAGAAAAACAGAAAAAGATTAATTTGTGACACACGGTCAATTGCTTCAATTATAAGAAAGAGGTCAAATGATTATACTGAATTGCAAAAATTGTATAAAACGAGAACAGGCGTTGAGCTACTTAGTTATAAACATGCTATTGTCAAAGATTATGATGAAAGTGTTTCAATTATAATACCAACTTTTAATTCTTTAAAAACTCTAAAGTTGACATTACGATCCATAGAGAGACAAATATTGCATAAAAATCAACGTAAATGTATAGAAGTAATTGTTGTTGATGATGGTTCAGAGGATAGAACAGAAAGTTGTTTGAGGAGACAAAAATTTAAATTTAAACTAAAATTTTTAAGACAAAATAATTTAGGACGTGCGTATGCACGAAATTTAGGTGCATCAATAGCTCAAGGCAACATTCTTATTTTTTTAGATTCTGATGTTATATTGGAAAAACATTTTTTAAATGAACATATTTCAAAACAACATTATTTGAATGATATTGTTTTAATTAGCTTTAAACAAAATATACCTTCAAATGATTTATCGATTAAAGATTATTTTAATAAAAACAAAAATTTAAACCCAGACATTACTAAAGATTTTAGATTTGAGAAAATAGTAAAAAGGAATTGGCTGAGAACACATAGGCATGTGAGGAATATCGAGGTAAGAAAAGTAAAAATAATTGAAGAAACAGATAATCTAAAAAATTTTGGCAAAGATAAAGTTTTAGGTATATGGGATTTACCAACAATGTCTGTGACCATTGCATTATCTTTAAAAAAGGAGAGTTTTGATCGGATTGGTGGATTTAATTTGCAATTTAATGGTTGGGGCATGGAAGATACTTTTTTGGGTGCTTGTCTTATTGCGGATGGTAATTATATAATTCCTTGTTTTTCAACTGGCGTATTTCATATTGAGCACTCATTCAGATCTGGTTCACAAAAAAAACGTATTTCGGAATTTAATAGAAATGTTTTAGTTTATTTAGACCTAATTAATAAACCATTAAATCAAATATTTAAAAATATAAATTTACGGAGGAAATGAATCATGAAAACAAAAAAATTAAAATGCAGAAAAGGCAGGATAAACAATACCCAGTTTCAAGGTGATGTGTTTGTCAAAACAGCAATTAGAATTGAAAGTAGTAAAAGATTACGTTTAAAAAGAGAGAAATGGTCCTTGCTTATAGCAAAAGAAAGAGGAGTAAGGGTTCCAGAGGTTATTGAATATTATGTTGATAAAAACGGGAGAGAGGTTTTAAAATTAAAAAAGATAGATGCGCAGATATTATTACATTTTCCTGTTAGTAGACAAGTTGAAATAATGCGTAGAGTTGGGACAGAAATGTTAAAACTTAAATCCATATCTAAAAATTTTGGCTGGCCTCACCCGGAAACAATGAAAGGTGAATACAAAAGTTGGAATTTATTTCTTTATGATTTTGTTAAAACATATGGAGGTAAACTCACAAATCATTATATTATAGATGAAAAAATAGTGTCAAATTTGTTACAAGAATTAAAACAATTTGATTTTAATATTCAAAATTCCGATCTCATTCATCGTGATATAAAGCCAAACAATATTTTATGTTCCAAGGATTTAAGCAATTTCTGGATTATTGATTGGGAAAATACTTTACTAGGTGATCAATTATTTGATATTGCAGTTTTTGGTGCTAATTACGGTCATAACCGTTTATGGAGAGGATTAATTGATGGTTTTGATAAACCATCAATTCAATCTAAAAAATATAAACTTTATGAAATGATTTCATTAATTGGCACAATTGATTTTTACAGAGAACACCAAATGAGTTATTTTAAAAACACAAAAACATTAAGAAACCTTGCCAAAGAACTGCGTTTAGATGTCTAATGGCCTTGCGAGTAAAAATTTCGTGAGGCCATTATTTTAATAAATATTTATATAAAGTATTATTTCATTAGTTTAAAGTTATATGAATTTAAAAGATAAATTAATAAAAGAAAACAAAACAAAGTGGCTTGATATTGGGTGTAATAAAAATTTTGAAAAAAATTTTTATTATATGGATATTTTTTCAAAAAAAGGTATAAAGCAAGAATACAGACCAAAATATTTTAAAGCAAATATATTGAAAACCAAATTAAAACACTTAAAGTTAATTGGGGAATTTGATATGATTAGAATGCAACATGTATTAGAGCATTTTGGGTATGAGGACGGACTAATTATATTGAAAAATATATCTAAAATTTTAAAACCAGATGGCATTTTAGTGATAACGGTACCAGATTTAAAAATTAACATTAATAAATATATTAATAATAATTATTCAAAGTGGAGAGCTTATAGGGGCTGGGCGCAAAAAAGAATCCCTAAAAATGCACCAGCAAGTTTTTATTTTTCTGTTTATACCCATTGTTTGCTCGTTACAGAACACAAGTGGTGTTATGATTATGTTGGACTGAAATATTTATTAAAACTATCTAATTGTTATAAGAATATTAAAGAATTAAAATTTACTAATAAATTATCAAGTTATCCTTTTACACATAATCGTCCAGAAGAAGATGTGTGTGTGATTGCTGTTAACAAAAAAATTTATGAATAAGCAACCAAATGTTACACAAAAAGTTATTCTAAAACACAAGGATAAGGTAATGATTATGCGACATGATGATGGAAATTACGATTTTCCCGGCGGTCAATTAGAATGGGGGGAAGAGATGTTTGAATCTTTGCAAAGAGAATTGCAGGAGGAATTGGATTTTAAATTAAATCATCATCCAAGATTATTTAGTGTTTGGAATTTTGTTATGGAGACGAAAGATAGACACAGTGTAATTATTAATTATATTTATGAAATGGAAGAAATAATAGATATTAAATCTCCTGAAGGCATGGAAGTATTATGGTTAACAAAGAATGAAATGTTAAATGTTGTTAAAGATGTAGAACATGTCAGCCGAATGTTTGATTGGGATAACAATCAAAATGATCATTTAATGTTTTATTGTAATTAAAAAAAATGGAAATAAAAAAATTACATAGAACAATAGTGAAGGGATTAGTTTTTTCATCTGATAAAACTAAAATTTTGATGTTAAAAACAAATAGAGGTCATTGGGATTTGCCGGGCGGTCATTTGGAGTTTGATGAATCACCTGAGGAATGTTTAAAGCGAGAAATAAAAGAAGAAATTAATGGTGATATAATTATAAATAAATTACATTCAATACAAACAGTAATCCTTGATTATCCACACAATAAAGAATATCCTGAAATTAGACATTATTCTGTTCTCATTTTTGAATGTTTAATTTTAACTCCAGATTCAGAAATTGTTTTTAATGATAATGAGATTGTTGGGTTTAAATGGTCTAAACCTGAATTAATTTATAAAGATAAAAAAATAAAAACTCCATCATTTAATAAAGACATTATTCAAGATGCAAAAAATGAAAATAATATCAAAACTAGAAAAAAGTATTACATAAAGGCAGGGGAATTTAAAACATATAAAGAAATTCTTTTGGATTTATAAAAAATATGAAGATTACAATTGGTATTCCTTACTACAAAGCACCCAGTTCACTTTATCGTTTAATTTTTTGTTTAAATAATCAAAAAACAAAAAGTTTTAATTTAAAAAAAGAAGTAGAGATAATTATTGTTAATGATGATTCGGACACAATTGTCGAAGAGTCTTATTTTATGGCAAAAAATATAAATTTAAAGATTATAAATAAAATAAATGAAGGTCCAGCAGTGGCTAGGAATATCGTTGTTAAATTGACACAAGGAGAATTTGTATTTTTTTTAGATGTTGACTGTTGTCCAACTGAAAATTGGTTGGAAACAATGTATTCTTGTTTTATAAATAACAATAATATTGACGCAGTAGGAGGAAAAGTCATAGCAAGACCAAAAAAAGGAATAATAAATGAGTATTATAATATTGCAAATAGACTAGGAAAACCAATAATAGATCGTGAAACTGGCGAAATAGTTACAATCATTACCGCAAATTGTGGTTTTCGCACTGAGTCTATACTGGCTATAGGGGGATTTGATGAAAGTATTTTTTATAAATCTAAGCCTGGAGGCGAAGATCTTGATTTGACTTACAGATTAAAACAAAAGGGTTTTAAATTGAGATATGAAGAGGAAGCAATTGTATTACATGAATATCCAGCTAAGTTTTTAACTATATTTGAAAAAAACAAAAATTACGGTTTAGGTATGGCCAGATATTGTATTGCTAGAAAAATTGATCCAAAATCTATTCGTCAGCCAGGATTTAATTTATTTTCTTTTATTATTTACAATTTAAATTTTTTTAATAAAATAAAAAAATCCTATTTATTTTTTAGAAAAAAAGTAGGAATATTTAAAAGTATTATTTTTTCTTTTTTTGACATTATAAAATATTTTGCCCATAGTTATGGAATGTTTATTTTAAAAAAAAGCTCAAGTATTAGTCCTTGAGCTGTTAGTAGAATTTTTTGTTATATTCTTTTAATTTTAATTGCCCATGATTGTTTTCAAAAAAGGTCACTCCACATGTATCTGGTTCTTCTTTTTTAATAAAGTTCATTACCTGTTTGTCGTTGAAATTATTTAAATTTGCTATAGTTGCAATTATGCTGACATAATGTGTTATAACCAGAATATTTTTTTTATAGAATTTATTCTTTAAATTATTAAGCCATATTGAATTTCTTAGACGAACATCTGGAATGTTTTCCCCTTGAGGATACCTATACCAATATTGTCCCTCCTTGTTATATAATTTTTTTTGTTCTGGGTTTAATGTGAAAAACACACGCCAATCATTATAGAGTGATTCTAAGCCACGTTCTTGCTCTCTAATAAGTTCATCCTCATAAATTTTGACTGTTTTTAATTCTGGCCACTTAAATATTAATCTATTTAATGTTTGTCTAGTTCTTAAATAAGGTGATATAAAAATTATATCCGGCAAATTAATAATTTGTTTGAGTTTTAATGCTGTTGTTTCTGCGTGTGTTTCTTTATTTTTGGCAAGTGGTGTTGAAGAATCACTGAATTTTAAAACAAATTTATTATGGATTTGTTTGGCAATGTTTATAATTTCTATGTCTAAAGGATTTTCCCTCCATTTTTTTAAGAATTTTAAATATAATTCATCTTTTTGTTTTTTTTCTTTTAATTCTTGAAAAACTGTCTTGTCATGACGAATCATTGTAATTGATTTTGGCCATTTCATTGTAATCTCCTTGTATGTAAATGTAATTTTATTTATTTAATGATACATCAAATTTGAAAAATGTCAAATAATTTTATCTTATGTACACTAAAATCATAAAAGTAGTCAATCTTGCTTGCTACTAATTAACTCAGTAGCAAGCTCAGTAGCAAGTGAAATAAGTATTTTAATACCTATTTTATTTGACAAAATCCTCCCACCTATTATATAATAACCTTACGCAAAGCAATGTTAAAAATATGTGGAAAACAAAAAAATCTAGAATAATAGATTTCTACCCCAATAACAGCAGAATAAGAATTTTTGTTTGTCCAGAGAATAATTTAAGAATAAATAAAGATAATATAAAGTTTTACAAAACAGCTTAAATACGCTGTTTTTTTGGTTGCTTGACATGAATTAAAAAATATGTAAAAATAGGGTATTAATATAAAGGTCCAAGTTTGATATAAAATATTTATTAAAATAAATTTATGAAAAAGAAAATTTTAATTTTTTCTATAATTCTTTTGATAATTGCCACATTTAGTTTTTCAGCTGTTGCTGAAGCCAAATCTTGGAAAAGATATAGAAAATGTGATGTTGATATGGATGGAAGAGTCACGCGTAATGATGCAGATATGATTGCTAGATATGTAGTTCATTTGATTAGTTTGAATAGAATACAAAGGTGGTTGGCTGATGCAGATAATGATGGTAGAATTCTTATGTATGATGCATCTTTAGCTGGGCGCACAGCCGAAGGATTGGGTCATCCAAATTGTTCTTCTTATTTAAGAAAGAAAATGATTTTAGCTAAATAATTTTTAAATTTTAGCAATGAATATGTCTGGAAGATATTTCTGGGCATACTTATAGTTAAAATATAAAATAATAAATAACAATTTAATCATATTTAGGAGGAAACATCATGAAAAACTTAAAAAGTTTGTTTTTTGTCGCGATCCCGATCCTTCTGGTTGGATCGCAAAGCTTAGCTCAAAATTTTGAGCCGATTAGTGGAACACCTTTAAAGATGAAGATCTCTCCATCTGTAATATCTCTAAATGATGAAATTACAGTAGATATTAAACACCCAAATCAAAGAGATAAACTTCATGGATATTTATGGTTAGCAACTGAAAATAGTATAAAATTTGTTAATATAGATACAACACAAATCCAAGTGAAATTTATATTAACATCTAAATTAGTTGCTTCGTCTAGTTGGTTTAATGACAATTTGTATGTTGGTAAAATGGTTCTTGAAGGTCCATTTAGAGATGGAATATTTGTTGAAAATTTTGTAATTAATGTTAGTGGAATTTCGAAGATCGATATTGAAAAGAATCAATTGTCTTACCAACTTTCTCAAAACTATCCCAACCCATTCAATCCAGAAACGCGAATCAACTACAGCATTGCCAAATCCGGGCATGTTAAAATTATGATTTACAACATGCTTGGTAAAAAGATTCTCACTTTAGTTGACGAACAAAAAACAGCCGGTGAACATTCTGTAAATTTTAATGCAGAAAATATGAGTTCCGGCATTTACTTCTATCGATTGCAAACAAAGGATTTCATCAAATCAAGAAGAATGATTTTGATGAAATGATTTTATATAATCGATAAAGCCTGGATAATAAAATTATTCGGGCTTTTTTTTATTTAATCATCCTACAAATTTACTAATTTGTTTTTTCAACATCAACTCTGGCTTGCCAGCATTTAGCTCGTCTTTAATTTTAATATCTAGATTTTTTATAAAATCTCTAATCTCTTGTTTAACATCAGCAATATTTTCATTATCATCTACGCTTAATCTCTCAACTTCTAAAAATAGTCCTAGATTTTTTACATCTTCAAAAACTATTTCATATTTATCTGTTAAAAAAGTATGTTTTTCATTTTCAATTTGAGTTAAAATTTTTAATCCTAAATTTTCTAAAATTTTCATTCCTGTTTCAAAATTAGAAATTTTTACTTCATACTCATCTGAATGCGACCAGATATCATTATCAAAATAATCTGTTTTATAAGTTAAATAAAATTTATCATCTTTTTTTCTTAATCTTAAGCATTGATTTAGTCTGCCATTTTTATCTGGGCTTAATTCTGGCTTTTTTGGATCATAAAAGTAGGTATCTAAAGTTTTTTTAATACCAACAAAATTAAACTGTTCTAATTTCTTCAGCACAGCTTCTTTATTATCTTTTAAATTAAATAAAATTTCAATTTCTTTCATATGTTTAAGTATAATATATTAAAATTCTTAAAACAAGATTTTTATTTCTCTTTTTTTATGCTAAAATTAAACCATTATGCTTTGGAATATAAAAAATTATTTTTAAATATTTAATTTATAATCATCAGCCAAAGTAAAGATAGTTTATGAATCACACCTACTTATCAACATTTATCATAGGTTTTAATAAAGTAATAAAAAATAATTTATCTTTATCAATAAAAATATCTAAGGTTGATTTATTATTAGATGGATTAATAGTTTATCAATCTTCAGCAGATATAAAACAAATAAGTAAAGTAAATTATTTAAATAACACTTTTGCTGTATTGAAAAAGTTTAATAAATCCAACACAAAATCTATTGATAAAATGCTTAAAGATATTTTATCTGATAACAAAATATTTAAAGTTATCCCGAAATATGTTAGCAAAAGAAGTTCTTTCAGGATTATTATTTCAAAAGAAAATCAGTTAGTTTCTACTAATAGAGGATTGCTTAAAAGTATAGAAGACAAAATATCTAGAAACAGAAATTTTTATCCAAATCGTTTAAAACCAGAGATTGAGTTTTGGTTATTGATGAGAAGTGAAGGAATGGCATTTTTTTGTATGCGTCTGACCAAAAAACCTAATCAGGAAAAGTATTTGGAAAAAGGTGAATTAAGACCTGAATTAGCTAGTATTTTGTGTTTAATTTCAGAACCAAAAGATGACGATATTTTTATGGATCCATTTTGTGGATATGGAGCTATACCAATTCAAAGGTTATTTGTACCTGGCTGTAAACACAAAGAAATTATTGCTTCAGATAATAATCTAGAATTAGTAGGTAAGTTAAAAGTAAAAATCAAACAACTACAGAAGAAAAAAACAATTAAAAATTTTACAATTAAAAATTTTAATGCCCTTAATCTGAATTCGTTACCTGATAATTTGATAAACAAAATTGTAACTGACCCGCCTTGGGGTTTGCGCGCTAGCAGGATAGACGATATTGAGAGATTTCAAAACACCATGATGAGCGAATTTCATCGAGTGCTTGCCAAAAACGGAATACTAATAATTTTGGTAAAAAGAGAGATATTTGACAAAAATCTAGACAAACACAAAGACAAGTTTAAATTGTTGAAAGAATATACAACTTTAGTATCTGGTCAAAAAGCCAGTGTTTATAAGATGCGAGTCATAAAATAAAAAATCATTTGTTACAAAATCCTTAAGCCGTTGGATGTTCCCAATGGCTTTTTTATTTTCCTTTTGTTATTAAATTAATCCCTGGCAAGTGCCAGGCACTTGCCAAGCACTTGCCAAGAAAGTGCCAAAAATGTTTTGACAAACCCATTCAATGATATATAATAGATATATAAGGAAAAAGTAGTGTTAAAAACATGTGGAAACAGCTAAAATTTAAAAATATTTGTTTCTGCTCAGATAATAGCAGAATAAGAATTTTTTGTTGCCCAGATAATAATTTAAGAATAAATAAAGATAATATAAAGTTTTACAAAACAGCTTAAATATGCTGTTTTTTTAATTTTAATGCAATATAAAGATTAATAAATGATTTGAAACATTGACAAAAATCAGGAAATGTGTAAAAATAGGGTTGTAAAAATAGAGTATTAATTCACTAAATAAATAATAAATAATTTAACAATATAACATATTGGAGGAACAAATCATGAGAAAACTGAGTGTAGTTTTTTTCGTTGCGATCATGGTCTTTCTGATTGGATCGCAGGTAGTAGCACAACCAAACGCCGCCAATATTTTTTTGGTAGGCAATGCAAACGGTCTGCCTGGTGAGGTAGTTGATATTCCTGTGATAGTAGATGTTGAAGATCAATTTTATTCGGTGGTAAATTTTAGATTTCGAGTCCCTGAATTT
>CAZAVD010000024.1:11031-12071 GCA_964488715.1 uncultured Gammaproteobacteria bacterium
GTAGGGATCAAAAATGAATCCGCAGCCTTTCAATTTTCTTTTTCTTACGGAGAGGATTTTTATGAAGTTTCTGGATATTGCGAAAGAGAAAAAGTTCAATTTTATGTTCAGCTTGAAATTCCTTGGGGAGAACAGGTAGGTACCCACGAGCATGTTAGATTTTATGACATTTTTCTTAATGGGTTTGAGATGGAAAATCGAACATCAAATATTTTAGTCAACAATCTCCAATCTTTCGGCTTGTCTTTTTGGAAAAAAGGATTTTATACTCTGAGTTTTCCTGCTGATCCACAATGGGGATGCACATTCGAATTTCCTGCCAGCTGGCCAGCATTTGAATACGATCGGGGCTATAAGATGGTCAGTCGAGGAGGACCTGGAAAGGGATATATGGTGTTTGTTACATTTCAAACTGGGTGGGGAATATATGGGATTCCAGTCAATTTTTTTTCAATTGAAGTAAAAGAAGGATGGAATTTAATTCCTGCTGGGAGCCAAGATCAACCCCTACCAATTTTTACTGATCCGCCAGGGATTTTGGATAATCAAGCTTCTATTCTGATTGCAGGGAATTATTCCTCAACGGACACGATCCCTTGTGGATATGCTGGGTTTATGAGAGGTTTTGGAGAGGGGATTGCGTATATAGGATTTCCGTCAGTATCACCAGTAACACCTCCATACCAGACGGCTGACAAAGGATCAAGGAAAATTGTAGCTTTGAAGAAATTTAACCAAAATTTTGGTGAAAAACCTCCAATGCCTGAAGTGAATGCAGGAGTTTTAGCTAGTTATCAGCTGGCAAAAAATTATCCTAATCCATTTAATGCTATAACAAAAATTGATTATACTTTAACTGATGTTGGTCGAGTTTCAATTAAAGTATATGATATTTTAGGAAGATTAGTTGAGGCACTTACAGAAGAAGTATTAATGGCTGGCGATCATTCCGTATTTTGGAATGCAAGAAATGCTGTTAGCGGAGTTTACTTGTATCAAATTCAGTTTTCTGGTAGCACACAATATACTTACACAGGGAA
>CAZAVD010000025.1:0-11855 GCA_964488715.1 uncultured Gammaproteobacteria bacterium
GTCCAGATACAAATATGGCTCTTGATTGGGAAGAAAATAATAGTCCTAATCCAGGAGAATAATTATGAAAAATAAAATAACACAATTAATTTTATTATTCTGCTTATTATTTGCATTCCCTATATTTGCCGCAGATGAAATTAATATAGAATTTGAACAAACACCGCTTTTTAACAATGCAAATTTAGCGCCTGGACAAACTGAAACGCGCTGGATTAAAATAAAAAACACAAGTAATAAACCACAAAACATTGCAATTAAAGCAATTAATTTTTGCGCTTGTGAGCAAGAAAAGTTTTGTCTGAATAATATTTTATTTTTACAAATAAAAAATTCGCAAAACCAGCTTTATTATGATTCTTTAACTAATTTTTTTAATTTAAATCAAGTGTTTTTGTCAGAATTAAATAACACAGCTAATATTCAATATGATATAAATGTATATTTTGACGAGCAAGCTGAGGATGAATACCAAAACTTAACTACTTGTTTTGATTTAATAATCGGCGCAACTGAAAGCGAACAATCAATTTCTACATCAGATTCATCTAGCTCTTATTATTCTTATTACAAACCTGATGAAACATTAATAATTCCTGACCAATTAGAAACAGAACAAAAAAATTATAAATCTAGATCTACAAAACAAACAAGTAAAAAATTAATTCCTACAACTCAAAAAATAACTAAAAAAATCAATTCAATAATTGCTGGGGCAAAAACAAAAATCCAAACTACAACTCCAACTTCTACTATTCAAACAGAGCCAATAAAAAAACAATTTTCTAATTTAATTTATTTAAGAATATTAGTTTTTGCTATTTTAATATTTTTAATAAAAATTTTGACTATGGTATAATAAAAATATTAACCCTTAGCTTATGCCACAAAAAATAACCACTCCACTTATAATTTTAATTTTTATTTACTTAATGATAATAGGCGTGAGTATTGTGGTTATTGCTTTGTCTGGCTTAGCGATTTATGATTTATATAATTATTTTGAAAACAGGGAAGAAGTTGCAATAAACAAAAACTGTCAAAAATATTTTGACAGCAATGATTTAATAACTTATGCAAATTGTTATGAGCAGGTGATGAAGAGTTTTGAAAACTAATGAAAAAACATCAAATATTCTTTTATTTTAGCTTGTGTTTTATTATTGGCATTACAATTAAATCATTTATAGATTTTGACATATTTTATGCATTTATAATTTTATTATCTGGATTATTAATTAGTATTATAAATTATAAAAACACTAAACTACGCATTATATTTTTAGGCGTTATTTTTTTATTTTTAGGAATATTAAGATTTGAATTAAGTCAGGAAAAAATAAATTCAAATCACATTGCATTTTATAATAATTCAAATATAGAATTTATTGGAAAAATTTCAGCAGAGCCAGATATTAGAGAAACACATATAAAATTGACTATTGAAAAAATAGTTTTAACAAGCAGGCTCCAGGCACAGCCAGGAGCCAACAAAGATGGACAACTTGCTGGGAAAATACTTGTTAATGTTCCAAAAGATAAAATTTACAATTATAATGATAAATTAAAAATAAAATGCTGGATAGAAAAACCTGGCATATTTGAAACCGATGATTGGCGTGATTTTGATTATGGAAAATATTTATCAGTAAAAGGAATTTATTCAGTATGCTATAAGCCAACTCTAGTTGAACACAAATCTACACAGATGGGAACACAGATTAACACAGATGATTTTTACACGCTGATCTTTAAAACAAAACAAAAATTTAAAAACATAATTGACACAAACTTGCCATTACCAGAATCTGGTTTATTAAACGCAATGCTTTTGGGCTATAAAACAGAATTATCAGATGAATTGCGAGATGATTTTTCTAAAACTGGTGTGTCGCATTTGGTTGCTATTTCAGGATTGCATATTACAACATTAGCTGGCATTTTATTTTTCATTTTAATGTATTTTGGCATTTCCCGTCATAAATCTTTTTGGCCAGGCATTGCAATTTTATTTAGTTATATTTTATTAATTGGTTTTCGCGCTTCAGCTATTCGCGCATTTGTAATGGGTTCAATTTTATTTTATGCTTTAAAAATTGGAAGATTAAAAAATGGAATTAATGCTTTGCTTTTAGCTGCATCAATTCTACTTCTTATTAACCCAAAATTATTAATATTTGATATCGGCTTTCAGCTTTCTTTTTTAGCAGTGCTCGGTATTTTATATTTTTATCCATTTTTCACTCAAAAATTAAAAATAAAATCCATAAACAATAAATCTTCTGATTTTATAATTTCCATAATATCTTTAACTTTATCTGCGCAAGTTTTAACTTTACCATTGGTTTTTTACTATTTTGGAGTAATTTCATTTATTTCGCTAATTACAAATTTATTAATTATTCCAATTTTGTCTTTAGTTTTAATTGGGGGAATAGTCTTAATTTTATTAAGCTTAATTTATCAGCCATTAGCTTTTTACTTTGGATTTTTGGTTTGGGCTATTTTAAAATATATAATTTTAATAACAGAATTCCTAGCGCAAATTAAATTTGGGTGGTTAAAATTTTAATTTATGTCAAAAAAACTAAAAATACTTTTAATAATACTTTCCTGCTTAATGCTAACTGTTATCTGTTGGCTATATTATCAATATCAAGAACAAAAATTTGAAATAATATTTTTTAATATTGGCCAAGGCGATTCTGCATTAATAAATTTACCTGGAAATAACGAAATTTTAATTGATGGCGGACCAGATTCAACTGTATTATATAAATTGGGCAAATATCTCCCAGTTTATAATCGCGATATTGAATTAATGATTTTATCGCATCCACATGCAGACCATACAAATGGGTTAAATTTTGTTTTAAATAGATATCAAGTTAAACAAGTTATGCATACTAATATAAAATATAATTCAGAAAAATATCAAAATTTTTTAGAAAAAACAAAAAAATTAAACATAAAAACACTAAAACCTGAAAAAAATAAAAAAATAAATTTTAATAATAATATTTTAGAAATAATTTATCCATTACAAGATATTTCAAAAAAAGATTTTAAAGATATTAATGACTCTTCAATTGTTTTTAGATTAATTACAAATAAAGGATACAAAATTTTATTTACTGGAGATATAAGCATTGATATTGAAAAAGAAATCTTAGAAAAAGTAAAAAAGGAAAATTTAACAGCAGACATTTTAAAAGTTGGACATCAAGGATCAATTACTTCATCTGATCAAGAATTTTTGCAAGCTGTATCACCAGACTATGCAGTAATTTCTGTTGGTGAAAATAAATTTGGCCATCCATCTTTACGCGTCCTGCGCCGCTTACAAAGACTAGGAACAAAAATTTTAAGAACTGATAAAGATGGGAATATCGTTTTCCAAATTAATGAAAATGGTGTAGAATTAAAATAATGTTAATTTTAGCTTGATTTTTTTGTTTTGTCATCCCGAGCGACTTTTAGGATTTTAGGAGTCGAGGGATCTGAATAATTGACAAAAAATAATAAATTTGCTAGTTTATATCTATTAAACCATATATTCACATCTTCTAACCAGAACTGGAGGACTCAATGAATTTTCCAAATCCTTTAACAGAAAAAAATTTTGAGCAAGAAATCCGAAAATCAATATCAGCTTTAGTTGACCTGGTCAAAATTGATTTAAACTTTTTTACAGAGATCAAAAAAACTTTTGATGAACTGGGAGAAGGAATGGAGTTAAATTTTTTTTCTCAAATTTTTTTAAAAAAATGGAAAAATCATGCCCCTAAGAATATTTTAAATTGTCTCGAAAAGAAAGAAAGGGAAATGCTTAATAATGAGATTAAAAATAAAGCCGCTAAAATCTTTTCTGCAATAAAAGGAATTATTTGCGTGTCATTGGACGCAAAACCTGTTTGTAAAAAATGCGATTACACACAAATATGCAATCATGAGTTTAATAAAAAATAAAAGACTATCCCACATCAACTCTGTGGGATTTTTATTTTCAATAAAATATATTTGTTAAAATGCAAAAAATGTAATAAAATTAAACCATGAAAGAATTAGAAGAAAAAATAAAAAAACTACAAACAAAACTCCAAGAAACTGGGGAGATTTTGAATTTAGAGCAAAAAAAACAAAAATTATTAGAATTAGAAGATCAAATGCAAGAAAAAGATTTTTGGCAAGATCAAGATAAAGCAAAATTAATCAGTCAAGAATCTGCAAATTTAAGACAAGAAATTCAAGAATTTGAAGATTTAAATAATGAAATAAATAATTTACCAGAAAAAAATGCTGAAGATAAATTAGAAGAAATAATAAAAAAATTTGAAAAACTTGAATTTAAAACAATGCTGTCAGAAAAATATGATATAAATAATGCAATTCTTGCAATTCATTCTGGCACTGGAGGAACAGATGCTCAAGATTGGGCTGAAATATTAGAACGAATGATTTTAAGGTTTTGTGAATCAAAAAATTATAAAGTAAATATTTTAGACAGGCAAGTTGGAAATGAAGCTGGAATAAAATCTGTTATTTTTGAAATTATTGGCCAATGGGCTTATGGATATTTGCAAAGTGAAGCTGGTGTACATCGTTTAGTAAGAATTTCACCTTTTGATGCAGAAAAAATGCGCCATACAAGTTTTGCATTAATTGAAGTTTTGCCTGAATTAGAAACCATTGAAGAAGTTGAACTAAAAGATGATGATTTAGAAATTGATACTTTTAAAGCATCTGGACATGGAGGCCAAAGTGTTAATACAACTGATTCAGCTGTGAGAATAAAACATAAACCAACAGGATTAATTGCAACTTGTCAAAATGAACGATCCCAATTACAAAATAAACAAACTGCTTTAAAAATTTTAGCTTCTAAATTACAACAATATAATTTAGCAGAGCAAGAAGAAGAAAAGAAAAAATTGCGCGGTGAATTTTCTGAAGCAGTTTGGGGCAATCAAATTCGTTCTTATGTTTTACATCCATATAAACTTGTTAAAGACCACCGCACTGATTTTGAAACTCAAAATGTGGAAAAAATTTTAAATGGGGGGTTGGATGAGTTTATGGAAAGTTATTTGAAGTGGAAAAAGAGTAAGGAGTAATGAGTTAGGAGTAATTAAGGAATTTATTTAAAACAAAAAATCTCATGAGATATCTCATGAGATTTTTTGGCAGTGCCATTCGTAGCCCCTTTAGAGGCGAAGAATGGTGCGCCCAGAGGGATTTGAACCCCCGGCCATCAGCTTAAAAGGCTGTTGCTCTACCAGGCTGAGCTATGAGCGCGAATTATAAATACACTATACATTAAAAAATAAATTAAATCAAGCGCTATTGACATTTTTTCAAAACTTTGCTACACTCTAATCAAATAAATTCATTAGACAAATTATTAAATTTTGGAGGTAGAAAATGAAAAATTCTGAAAAAATCCATTATGAAAAATTAGTCCCACTTCCAGTAAGAATAATTTTTATTTTGCTAACAGGACTCTTACTACTAGCATGTTCTGTAGAACTCATGAAAGGACTTCTTGGCGATGACACTTCTATAAAACCTTTAATTGGTTTTCTCTTAATCTCAATTAGCTTTATTGCTGTTGTAACACCAAAAAAAACATTGATTGCCGTTGCTATTGTTAGCAACATTTTTCTTGCTAGTTATGACATTGAATTAACTAAAACATATCTAGCAAACCACACTATTGCACTTTCAATTTTAATGGTTGTCACTTTTTATCTAATTTTCTATCTGCTACAAATTCGCCAAATCCATAAATTACAGAAAAAAACATTTGATGTTGCCTACTCTGCGCATCCAGGCGAAATTGCCCTCACAAGAAATCTAAAATATGTTAGAAAAATTTTAATCTCTCAAGGAATAGAGGTTGTTAAAAAAGATGGTGGTCTTAAGGCAAGAATGGAAAAAGGTGCATTTGGAAACCCAAGTGTTATTACTTACTGGGACGACAAAGGGCGTGTAATTAAAACTTTTTTTGTTGGCAACAGAGGAGCTATTGGTACTCACGGCATTACTAATTTCTATAAATTTGATGATAAAGGCAGATTAATTGAATCATATCAGGAAATGCATCCCACAAACAAAAAACCGAAATATTATAGTGGTTCAAAGTATATCTACATTAACAACAAACCAGACAATGAATATACAAAAATTTACACTGGTTTTGATGGAAAAAAAGAAACACTTACTTATGAAGAAAGAAAAAGAAGAAGCACGCAAGAAAGACCGAGAGTTCTTGGTTTTGGACCTTAAAAAATTATATTACCAATCTCAAGCCCCAACCCATCGGGGCTTTTTTATTTAAAATAAATCCCTAATTATTGATTACTAGTTACTCATCACCGAAAGAACGCGCCGTGGCACGTTCCTACAAAACTTTACACAAAAAATTCCTTATGCTATACTGAAAATAGTTAATTAATAATACATCTGCAAGACAAAGACAAAATCAGCAAGGAATTATATATAAAAAAATGACTGAAATTAGCAAAAATTTTAACTATAAATTTGGAATTAAAATCCAGACTAATAAATTAAGAATTTTATCCACAACTAAAACTAAAGTTGTCTATATTTAAGTTTTTTTGCTAAATTAAATTTATATATTTTTCTTTAAGCTCTTTGTGTTGCAGACATAAAGAGTTTTTATGATTTTATATTTATCAATCGGTTTAGTTATTGGTCTAGGTCTTGGCTATTTAGCGCGCAGAATTTTAGCGCGGCGTTATGCTGAATCAGCTGAAGCAAAAGCCCAAAAATTAATTGAAGAAGCAAAACACAAGCAAAAAGATTTTTTAATCCGCGCCAAAGACAAAGCATTGGCAATTATTGATGAAGCAAAAAATGAAGAAAAAGATCGCAGAAAAGAAATTTCTGCTGTACAAAAAAGAATGGAAAATCGTGAGTCAATGTTTGATAAAAAAATAATGGAGTTTGAAGACAAGAAGCAGATTTTAATGGACAAAGCTGAAAAACTAGAACAAACAAAGCAAGAAATTACAAAAATCAAAGAAAATCAAATGGAAAAATTACAAACAATCGCTGAAATGAATAAACAAGAAGCGCAAAAAGTTTTACTTAATAATACAGAAAAAGATGTGCAAGAAGAATTAATGTCTTTAGTTAAAAAAGTTGAAGCTAGAACTAGTGAACAAGTAGATCAAAAAGCTAAGGAAGCTTTAACACTTGCCATTGAACGATGCGCTTCATCCCATGCTGCTGAAACTACAAGCTCAAGCGTAACCTTACCATCAGATGAAATGAAAGGAAGAATTATTGGTCGTGAAGGTCGCAATATTAAAGCTTTAGAAAATTTATTAGGAGTTGAAATTGTAGTTGATGATACTCCACAAACAATTTTAGTTTCTGCATTTTCTCCTATTCGCAGACAAGTTGCAAAAATGACTTTAGAAAAATTAATTTTAGATGGACGGATTCATCCTGGTCGTATTGAAGAAACCATTGAACAAGTTAAAAAAGAATTAGCTTTAGAAATTAAAAAAGCTGGCGAAGATGCAGTTTATGAATTAGGCATTGCTGGTTTAGATCCAAAATTAATTCAGATTCTAGGTCGCTTAAAATTCAGAACTTCTTATGGTCAAAATGTTTTACAACATTCAATTGAAGTGGCTAATTTGTCAGCTTTGCTGGCTGAAGAATTAGGCGGTAATGTTGCTTTAGCTAAAAAAGGTGGTTTATTGCATGATATTGGTAAAGCTGTTGATCATGAAGTTGAAGGTACGCATCCAGAAATTGGTTATAATATTTTGAAAAAATATGGTTTACCAGAAGAAGTTGCGCGAATTGCAATTGAACACCATGAAGATCATCCAGAAACTTTAGAAGGCGCTATTTCAAAAGTAGCTGACGCTATTTCTGGCGCACGATTAGGCGCTCGCAAAGATACTTATGAAAATTATATTCAAAGATTAACAGAATTAGAAGACACAGCAAAAACTTTTGAAGGTGTTGATAAGGCTTATGCAATTCAAGCTGGTAGAGAAATTCGCGTATTTGTAGAACCAGAAAAAATTGATGATTGGAATGCTAAAAAATTAGCTAGGGAAATTGCAAATAAAATTGAAAGTGAGTTAAAATATCCTGGTGAAATTAAAGTTAATATAATCCGCGAAACCAGAGTTATTGAATATGCTAGGTAATTTGCAAAAATATGCTAAGTTTAGTATAATAAAAGTGATAATTAATTCATAAAATTATGAACAAACTAGAATTTATCAGTACAATTGCTGAAAAATCAAATGTTGAAAAAAATGATGTTGAAAAAGTCATAAACACATTTGAACAAGTAGTTATTGAAAACTTAAAAGCTGGCAAAGAAATTACTTTAACTGGATTTGGAACTTGGAT
The DNA here is from genome assembly GCA_964488715.1 of uncultured Gammaproteobacteria bacterium. GTDB lineage: Bacteria > Patescibacteriota > Patescibacteriia > UBA2196 > UBA2196 > CAYNCE01. Next base: position 8,401 of record CAZAVD010000025.1, read on the forward strand.
TGCTAAATTTCGTTCAGCACGCAAAGGAGTTAATCCACAAAATCCTTCTGAAAAAATTGATATCCCTGCTGTAACTGTGCCAAAATTCCGCGCTGGAAAAACCTTCAAAGACGCTTTAAAGCATAGCAAAACCGAATCAGGAGAATAATGCAAAAAATTAAAATAATTTCTGAAACAAATAATTTTTTGGTTATTAATAAACCAGCTGGATTACTCGTGCATTCAACTGGAAAAAATCAAGAAGAAATAAATCTAGTTCATTGGTTGTTAAAAAAATATCCTGAAATAAAATCTGTTTGGGACAAAAAAAATAAAACAGGCAAACTTCGTCCTGGAATTGTTCATCGTCTAGATAGAGATGTCTCAGGCCTAATGGTTATTGCAAAAAACCAAAAAATATTTGATTTATTAAAAAAACAATTTCAAGATAGAAAAATTAAAAAAATATATACCACATTAGCCTATGGACAAATTGAACCAGCGTATGGGACAATTAACCGTCCTATTGCACGTTCAAAAAAAACCGGTTTAATGATTGCAAAAAGCACACCTGATGCAAAAGCTAAAGAAGCTATTACTGAGTTTGAAGTTATTAAAAAATTTATAAACTATACACTTTTAAAAATAACTTTAAAAACAGGACGCACTCATCAAATTCGCGTGCATTTAAAAAGCATTGGTCATAGTGTAGTTGGCGACATACTCTATCAAACCCGCGACCAAAAAAAGAAAAAGAAAAAGAAAATTAACTTAGATAGAATTTTCCTATGCGCCACAGAATTAGGCTTTAAAGATTTAGATAAAAGCTTACAAAAATTTAAGATTGGTTTACCAAAAGAATTGACAAATATTTTAAAAAATGTAAAATAATAAAGTAAAACTTATGACAGATAAAAAAAATACAAAACAAAATTATGCTGAAATTCTTAAACCAGGAATGACTGTTAAGGTTTATGAAAAAATTAAAGACGTTGATGCAAAAGGCAAGGAAAAAGAAAGAACTCAAATTTTTGAAGGCATGATTATTGCTATTAAAAAGCCTCGCACTGCATCAGGCTCGTTTATAATCCGTAAAATTTCAAATAATGTTGCTGTGGAAAAAATTTATCCAATTAATTCTCCGTTAATTGAAAAGATTACTCCTGTTAAACAAGCGCAAGTTCGTAGAGCTAAATTATATTATCTACGGGATGGATATAAAAAAAAGCTAAAAGAAACAAAACTTTAAATTTCTTTTAAATCTTGCGGATGTGGCGGAACTGGTAGACGCGCCAGCCTAAGGAGCTGGTGAGAGCAATCTCGTGGAGGTTCAAGTCCTCTCGTCCGCACCATTCTTTCGATTATGCCTTTAAACCAAGCCATTATAAAAAAACGCGATAAAATAATTCAAAAAAATAATTTTAAATTATTAAAAGTTTTTGATACAAATGAATTTGGAATAATAAAGTTAAAAAACATTATAGTCATGCAACTAAATTAATCACTCACCCAGATAAAACAACTAAATTATTAAATAATAAAAAAATAAAAGATTTTTTTCAAGATAATAATCATCCTTGCAAATGGAAATTTGCAGTTGACAATTTAATTGTTACACCTGACAACAAATTAGCGTTTATTGATTTAGCAAATGTTAGTAAAAGATTTTGGGGATATGATTTAGGATGGATTTTTTGGCCAGGCTGGTTTCATTTATCAATTCAAGAATATAAAAAGGCTAATGAACATTTTGAATATTTAGAAAAATTATTTAAAAAAATTAAAAAATCGGCACCAAAAAATATTAAAATAGATATTATTTACAACGGCTATTTATTGATTTTTGAAAGAGTAATTGGTACATTGTTTGATTTGTCAGTGCAAATTTCTCACGCTAAAAAAGTAAATAAAATGAAAAACAAAAAAAAAGAATTTATCAAATTTTTAAATACACTTTTAGACTTAACAATTGAAAAGTTAGAGAAATATAAATAAAATTTATGCCATTACCGTTTTCCCATATAGTTTATGCAGATAAAATTTTGCAAACAAAGTTAAAAAATCGTAAAATAAACAAACAGGAATATTTTATTGGTTCTGTTTTTCCAGATATCAGGTATTTAACAAAAGTTCAAAGAGGAATAACGCATTTAAATTTTAAAAATTCAAAAATAATTTTAGATGAAATCAAACAAGAAAAAAATTCATTTGAACTAGGAATTCTTGCGCATTTATATGTTGACTACAAGTTTTTGGAAGTATGGAGTGAGTATTTAAACAAAAATCAAAATCATTATTATTCTATTTTATATTTAATGGATAACTTATTGTTTGATAATTTTAAAAAAATAAAATTAATCAGTAAATATTTTAATAATACTTTAAAAGTTGAAGAAAAAAAATATTCACTAAATAATAAAATTATTGAAAAATGGCATCAAATAATCCAAAAATTTATTAGCCAAAAAATAAATAAAAAAGATTTTATGCAGACAGTAAAAATAATGGGGTTTGATGAAAATTTTGTTAATAAAATAACTCAAGAAGTTAAAAAAATAAAAGGTAACAAAAAAATAATACAAAAAATAAAAAACTTTTCTAAAGAATTATAATATTTAAGGGCACTTAGCTCAGCTGGTAGAGCATCTCGTTTACACCGAGGAGGTCAGAGGTTCAAGTCCTCTAGTGCCCACCACGCCCTTCGCGAAGAGCGTTGCCAACCATCAAATTTTATGAAATATTTTCTTTCATTTATCATAATTATACTCGGCGTTTTAATAACCATTAAATCAGAATTGATGTTGCGCGTATTTGGGCGTGTGAATTGGTTTGAAAACAAACTTGGATTATGGGGTGGATCAAGGATGTTTTATAAATTTCTAGGAATTATAATTGTTTTTTTAACTGTAATGTGGATGACAGGTTTATTACAAGAAATAATTTTATCTATATTTTCACCTGTTGGAAATTTGGGCCGTTAGCTCAGCTGGTAGAGCACCTGCTTTGCAAGCAGGGGGTCAGGAGTTCGAGTCTCCTACGGTCCACCAAAAAAATCCCAATTAATCGGGATTTTTTTGTTTGTGAATGTTCATTGAACGTTCATTGGATTATTTCTTACTAATCCTTTTCATAACTCCAGATTTTTTACGCGCTGAAGCATTTTTATGAATTACATTTTTTTGAGCAGCTTTATCAAAACTTTTGATTAATTTTTTAGATAATTCTTGAGTTTTTGTCTTATCTCCAGATTCAAGAGCTTTTTTAAAATTACGCAAAAGATAATTAAGATTTTTCTTAACTAATAAATTTCTCTCTGTGCGAGTTTTTGTTTGGCGTAAGGCCTTTTTTGCAGATTGAGTTTGAGGCATAAACTATAAAATTTAATTTAACTAAATAATAAACTAATATAAAAATTAAGTCAAGCAGAATTTGATTTTAATATAAAAATTTGATATATTATAAAAAGTAATCTATAA
>CAZAVD010000026.1:0-7092 GCA_964488715.1 uncultured Gammaproteobacteria bacterium
CCCGACGACTGAAAGGAGGAGAGCGCAGCGTGGTCGAGCGATAGCGAGAAGTTCAAAAAATATTTTTCGTTCTCATTTATCAGATAGGCTTTCCTTATCAATTTTAAATTTGATTTTTTCCGTTTTGAAAAATGAAAGAGGGGTTAGGGGTGAATTTCATTTTTCAAAACACATTATTATTCTTTTGTTTTTACTTTATCCATTAGCCAAACTGCAAAATACATAAATGGAGTATCAATTAAGGCAATTATAATTTTTACAACCCATTGACCTAAAATTAAAGGTAGAATTGGAAAAACACCATAAAAAGCTATAACAATGAAAATTACAGAATCTATAAGCTGGCTTACTGCTGTTGAGGCATTGTTTCTTAGCCAAAGGTGTTTTCCGTTTGTTTTCTTTTTCCAAAAATGGAAAGCCCAAATATCATGATGTTGAGAAACTAAATAGGCAATAAATCCTGCGATTGTAATTCTTGGAGTTAATGCTAAAACTTGAGAAAACATTTCAGAGAATTCCACCATATAAGGGGCTGGTTGCCAATGAGTTACAATATAAACAGAAATAACCAAAACTAAGCTAGAAAAGAAACCTGCCCAAACAGCAGTTTTTGCTTCTTTTTTGCCCCATTTTTCAGAAATTAAATCTGTAATAAAGAAAATCATTGAAAAGGTTATAACTCCTGCGGGAACAGTGAAAGAACCAAATTGAACAATTTTGTTGGCGAAAATATTCGCCATAACTACAAGAGCAGAAACTAAGGCTATTGGATAAGCAACGCCATATTTTTTACCTAAAACTCCTGCAATAGAGCCAACAAGAAAAGTTGCTACTATCCATAAAATTATAATTGTGATACTCATATTTTTATTATAGTTAATTAATGTTTAAATAATTATTGTTATTTTTCTATCCAAATTTCCGCGGGTTGATGTGCTTCTGAGTTTTTAACATCAACTAATATTTTAAGATGTTTTGGTTTTATTGAATTATCAACTTCTTGGAAGATTTGATTTGCCAATTCTTCGGCAGTTAGTTTTCGTTTCGAAATTTTAATCACATAATTTTCCAAGCTTACATATTCTATTACTTCATTGTTGGGTTGGTACTCAACAACCACAAACCCTTTAAATAATTTATCAGTTACAGAACAAATGGCTTCAAAAGGAATGGAAATCTTTGTTCCTGAAACCTCGAAATTAATTTTAATTTTTTCAATCATATTTTTCTCCTTAGTATATTAATTTTAAATTTGCATGGCAGTAACCTTTTTTTATCGATGTTTATTTTCTTGTCTTCACAAAACTTGTTTAATTCTTTATAAAGATAATTCCGATTTTCTTGGCTTAATGAGTCATAAAAAACACCGAATGTACCAAATTTTATAGACTCAAGAATGTCCAAAAGTTTAACTTCTCTTTTCCATGATAAAGTTTTACCTTCTACAGATTTTATTAAAGAACATTTTCCAGATTTCAAAAAATAGTCAACTACTCTGTCGGAGTTTCCTGCAGGGAACTTTCTTGATAAAAAAGGTTTTCCTATATCTGTTCTTAATCTGAAATATTTCTCAAAGACTATTTCTACTTCTGGGTCATCAATTTTTGGATAATCAAAAATTTGCTCAATTCGGTCTTCGGTTTGACTAACCTCATGGGAAGTGATAATTAGCCCACCAATATTAACCGAGTTTACTATCCTATCAATCATAATTTCGGGTTTATCAATACAGTGAAGTATAGCTTTGAAGTGTAGAGCGTCAACCAATCCATATTTTTTCTTAAATTGTTTCAAATCTCCTTTAAATAAAATTGTCTTTTTTGAAATCCTATTTTTTACAGAATTTATCATTTCATCGCTATTATCAATTCCATATATTTCAAACGGTTTATTGAACCTAACAAGAGGAATTAATACGTTTCCGGTTCCAAATCCCAAATCTAAAATAGATTTGCCTTTTGATTCGTTAAGAATTATTTTGGCATATTCCTCTTTTACATTTTTTGGAACATCTCTTATTAAATCATATTTTTTTACAGAATCCGTTCTTTTGTAAGTGTGTCTAAGCATAAATTAATATTAATAAGCCAATTTATTAAATTATCGTTTTCTGTAGCGAAGCGAAAGAAAACACAATATTATCCCCCTCATTAAATAAAGAAAAAATCAAATTTATCCCTTTTTAAAAGCCTATCTTCATTTTACTCCAAGAAAAATATTTTTTGAATTGCGTATAATGTTCACGTATATCTGAAGTCCGGCACTAATTTCCCCCATTAAAAGCACAGCTCTTAATAAAGGAAAAGAATATATCTAATACTGTAAACTCCAGCCAAATCCCACAAAAATTAGTGCGGGATTTGGGCGGAAGAGAATTGAGACTCCTTAAGGAATATATATAAATATCAATTCTCTGTAGCCAGATACACGTTGTTATACGACGTAATCTAAAAGTCGATTCATTAGTGTAATATTTTGGCAATTGTCTAATCTTTTCACGACGAGATTATTCGTTTTCATCTTCTTCAAGATCGACGAATTGTGTTTCTATGCCTTTCTGTTTCAGAAAATCAGCAACTAGTTTATAGTGAAGTTCGTCATTGTATTCGCCGTCTTTTCCCTTTAGATCATCATCCTTGATTTTTAGATCCGATAAAATATCCTCAAATTGGGGAAAATAATATCTGTGGTATTTTTTATTGGAATCTGTGGTGCTTACATGCGCATAATATGAATTGTTGGCTAATTCAATGTTGACCTGTTTCGTTTCCTTGACTTTTTTTAAAAAATTTTTTCCTTCTGCAATAAGTCTTTCCGCTTCATTTTTGATGAAAGATAAAGCCTCGGTTGGTCTACTGTTGAAATATGGTTGGTTCGCTTCGTTTACAACAATTTTTCCATAATTAATATTCCCTAAGATTTCATTTTTTTCCTTATTTTTTTCTACAGTTTCTTTTAAGATTTGATTGACTTTTTCCAGCTGTTGTTTCAACTCTTCTTTTGATGTTCCATCATGTACATGTTCAGGTTTAGAATAATATTCATTCATATTTTTTGTGTTAATTATTAAAATTTGTTAAATATATATTAAACTAGTTATACTCCATTGACCTTTAAAATAAATTGCCAAAATTATATATAAAATATATATAGAGGCTTTTTATTATGTCGTATAATGTATCTGTGTATGAGAAGTCCCGCGTCGTGTAAAACGGCACAAATATCGAAACTTCCAACACAGTTAGTTTATCAGATTAAGTGTTGTATTAGCAAGAGCGGGATTTGGGTTAAAAAAACTTTTTACTCAATATTTTCTTATATAAATGAAAAGTTTTTTTACCTCATACACAGTGTTATCGGATGTAATAAAAAATTTTTAGGGTTTTGTGGTGTTTTTATTCTGTTTCCCGTTTTTAATAATTTCAACGACAAGGTTTCCAATTAAAATAACAAATACTGTTATAATTAAAATATGCCAACCATTAATATCCATATAGATATTATAAATAGTAGGATTAGTCCATATCCATTTAGAAAAAAATCCACAGTTTGTTTCTAAACCGCCACCAACGGAACCATCAGGCATAAGAGCTCCTCCAGCCCATGTATAAGGAGAACACCATTCCTGAGATACCCATAATATTGTGTAAAGCACGATAAGAAGTATTAACCTTAATGGTGTAATTTTAAAAATGTTTCTTATGTTCATAATTTTATAGTTAAAAATTTTTATTATTTCCGATAACTCGTTTATATGCGAAAATAATTCGTATAATGACCTTTTATTGTATTTTATACGAATATGTTATATAATTAATTTGTGTATAACTTTATTATAAACTTTTTTAAAAAAATATGCAAACAAATTTTCAACAATATTTAGACAAAACAAAAGAGGAATTGAAATTAAGAAATTACAGTCAAAAAACTTTAAAAAGTTATTTAGGTTGTTTGAAAGAATATTTTAAATTTTTGAGTTCTGAAAAAAGGGTAAAGGATTTAAAATCAGTTGAAAAAGTAAAAAGTTTTTTATTAGCAAAGCAAGATAAAGGTAGATCAGGACAAACAATAAATTTATATTTAAATGCTATCAAGTTTTTCTATAGAGATATTTTAAAATCATCAGAAAAAATAGATTTGAAATTTGCTAAAACAAATAAAAAATTGCCAGTAGTTTTGTCACATAGTGAAATTGAAAAAATTTTAGATAAGATAAAAAATTTAAAGCACAAACTAATGGTGGCATTAACTTACGGAGCTGGATTGCGTATTAGTGAAATTATAAATTTGCGTGTTCAAGATATTGATTTTGAACAATTAACAATACATTTAAAAGAAGCTAAAGGTAAAAAGGATCGTATAACTATTTTGCCAGAAAAGTTAAAATCTGATTTATTAAATGTAATTGTAGAAAAAGATAATAAAAAATATATTTTTGAAAGTAATCGAGGAGGAAAATTAAATACTAGATCTGTTCAAAAGATTTTTGAAAAAGCATTAAAATCAGCAAAAATTAAGAAGCCTGCAACTTTTCATTCTTTAAGGCATAGTTTTGCAACTCATTTGTTAGAAAATGGAGTTGATGTAAGATATGTGCAGGAATTGTTGGGCCATGCTAATATTAGAACGACACAGATATATACAAAAGCTACTAACCCAAGTTTGAAAAATATTAAAAGTCCATTATGAAAATATTACTAATTAACCCATTAACAGAAAATATTATTGAATCTGATATGCCAAAGGAACTAGAATCTGGTATGGATTTTTTGCCTCCTCTTGGTTTAATGTATATTGCTAGTTATATTAAAGAAAAAACTGATTTTGAAGTTAAGATTTTAGATTGTGAAATTGAGAAAATTAATTACCTGCCCGCAATGCCAAGCAAAGCGTTGCAGGCGGGTAATGACTTAGAAGATAAAATTAAAAATATAAATCCAGATGTAGTTGGAATTACTGCAATGACTTTTACTTTAATTGATGTAATTAAAACTGCAAAAATTATTAAAAAAATAAATAATAACATAAAAATAATTTTAGGCGGACCGCATGTTAATATTTATCCAGAAGAAACTTTAAATAATTCAGAAATAGATTTTCTTGTTCTTGGCGAAGGTGAACAGCCGTTTGTAGATTTATTAAAAAATATAAATAATTTAGAAAATTTAAAAAATATTAAAGGCCTAGTTTTTAGAGATGAAAATAATGGAATTATAAATACTGGAAAGCGTGAATTAGTGCAAGATTTAGATATTTTACCAATGCCTGCGCGTGAATTAACAAATTATAAAAAATATTTTTCAATAATAGCGAAAAATAACCCAACTACAACAATGTTTACTTCGCGAGGTTGTCCTTATAAATGCATATTTTGTGACAGACCTCATTTAGGTAAAGTTTTTAGAGCTAGAAGCGCTGAAAATGTTGTAAAAGAATTTGAAGAAATAGAAAAATTAAATATAAAAGAAGTATTTATTTATGATGATACTTTTACTATTGATCGTCAAAGAGTAGTTGATATTTGTAATTTAATTTTAGAAAAAAATATAAAATTAAATTGGGATATTCGCGCGCGAGTTAATACAATTGATAAAGAATTATTAAAATTAATGAAAAAAGCTGGTTGCACTAGAATTCATTATGGAGTTGAAGCTGGAACAGAAAAGATTTTAAAAGTTTTACGAAAAGGAATTAATTTACAACAAGTTAAAAATGCATTTAAACTAACAAAACAAGCTGGAATAGAAACAGCTGGATATTTTATGATTGGGTCTCCAACTGAAAATTTAGATGATATAAAAGCAACAATTAATTTAAGCAAAGAACTTTTTCCAGATTATGTTCATTTTTCTGTTACTACACCTTTTCCTGCCACTGAATTATACTTTAAAGGTTTGCAGGATAATATAATTAAAAAAGATTATTGGAAAGAATTCTCACGCAATCCACAACCTGGATTTAAGCCACCTGCTTGGGAAGAAAATTTTACACGGGATGAATTATTTAAAATTTTAATTAAAGCTTATAAATCATATTATTTTACATTAAAATATATTTTAAGAAGATTAAAAAAATTAAGGTCATTCAATGAAGTAAAAAATAATTTTAAAGCAGGATGGAAATTATTAAGTTTAACTTTTAAAAATGCTTAAAACAAAAATATTTTCATATTTAACTTATAAAATAAATATAAACAAATTAGATGCAATGACTAATTGGGCGCCTTTAAGTTGGATAAAAAAGTGGTTTATTCAGAAAATGATTACATTAGATTTTCCTCAACATATTTTTATTGAAACTACTTCGCTTTGTAATTTAAAATGTAAAATTTGTCCACGCACTTCTGGCAATCCCGAGTCCTCGGGACTTGGCCAAATGAATTTTGAATTATTTAAAAAAATAGTAGATGAGGCAAAAAAATATGGTCCAAGAACTTTTTGTTTGCATTTATTTGGCGAACCTTTGCTCTCCCCTACTTTTATTCAAGAAATAAATTATATAAAAAAATCTAATAAAAAAAATTCTATAGTTTTAACGACAAACGGAACACTTCTTACTCCAGAAATAGCTGAAGCAATGACAAAAGCTCCAGTTGATAAAATTGCGATTAGTTTTATGTCAGCTGAAAGAGAAAATTATAAAAATCTAACAGGCTTAGATAAATTAGATGAGATTGAAAAAAATATTAAAAATTTGATAAAAATTAAAAAAGAAAACAAATCAATAAAACCAAAAATTATTATTAGAATGATTTTGGAAAATTATAATAAAAACGAAGCTGATTTGTTTAAAAATAAATGGCGTAATTACGACGTAATTACGGAAATTAGACCAGCACATAATTATGGTGGAAATGTTAATGTTGGTGAAATTAGAGATAAAAAAAATAAAAAAATTAAAAGATGGCCATGTTATCATCTTTGGCTATCACCTGCCATTCACTGGAATGGAGATTTTTCTATTTGTTGCGATGATTATTCGCGTAAAGCAGTTTTAGGCAATGCAAAAAACGAAACAGTTAATCAACTTTGGAATTCAAAACCCATATTACATTTTAGACGGATGCAATTACTGGGCCATTTTAATTATCCA
>CAZAVD010000026.1:7192-11367 GCA_964488715.1 uncultured Gammaproteobacteria bacterium
ATAATAATCATAAAACTTTATTACAGCAAATTAAGAAATATTTTAAAGTAAAAGAGATTAAAATTATTCCAGGGATGTTTTTAGTATGCAGAGTTGGAAAATAAGTTAGTTGTCATTATCTCACGGTCGTGAGATAAGAGTCTGTAATTTATTTAATTATTTAACTAAATTTAAAAACCAATTTTTATTGTTAATTGATAATTCAATCTGATTTACTTCAATTAAACTATCAGCAATATTAATTATATTAGTTTTTTTTATAATTTTTTGAGTTAATTCTGGAGTGTAACCTAAAATATATTTTATATTAAATTTATTAAAAGCATTTTGTAATTTGTTTTCAACTAATAATTTTTCAATAGTTTTATTTTGAAAAACAACAATTGATTTATCAGTAGTAAAATTCAAATTATAAGTCATTTCAGCGCGAAATGGAACGGCAATAACTTGATCAGGTTTTATGTCTAATTCTTTTATTTTTTGCGTATAAGCTGATAATAAAGGCATTGGATTATTATCGTACATTTGTCCAAATAAAACATGACTACATAAAATTAAATTATAAATTAATAAAAATAAAAGTAGAATCTGAGCTATTTTTTTATTAGATAAATAAATTAAGCATAAAGCTGAACAAAGTGCAATTACAAAACCCCAATCCATTAAATGATTACGACCAGCCAGATTAAAGTAAGCTAACAATAAAAAACTTCCAATTAACCAACTTGTAAAAAATTTATACCAATAAGTATTTTGTTTTTTAAGAACTAATAAACCTAACCAAAAAAATAAAAATATAAATGGTCCGCCAATTTCTGTTATTGAAAAAAATCTAAAAATATGACGAAATAATAAAGGTGTACCAATTTTGATTCGCTGCCATAAGTTAATTTCAGTTTGCCCCATATTAGCTAGAACTTTTTGTTTTCCTAATCTTTGCATTGTATCAAGATTGGTCAAATTATAATATTTTTTTAAATATTCATCATGTTCAAAATGATAAGTATATGGATCAGGGAAAATATGAGCATAATAAGCATAGTCTGAAGACTTTAGATTTTCTTCGGTTTTGTCAGTAAAAAATAACAAATAAGTATTTTGTCCTGAAGTAAAACTTGGTAGCCAATAAATTACTAAAATTAAAATTATTGGAATAAAAATATAAATTAAATATTTTTTTAGTTTAGTAAATAATAAAAATAAAAATAATATTGGTAATAAAATTAAAAAAGCTTCTCTTGTTAAGCAAGCTAAAGTTAAAAATATTCCAGATAAAAACAAACCTACTCCATGCGGCCAAAATCTTATGATGACATCTTTTTCAAATTTTTTTGTTCCTAAACTAAAAAATAAAAAAAACAAACTTAAAAATAATAATGCAAACTCATATCCAACTAAAGTTTGCGGCAATGACCAGTTTGAAGGCAGAAAAATGTAAATTAAAGCAAAAAATATCGCGGTTTTAAAATCAAATAAATAATAAATAACTAAACTAAAAATCAAACAAGATAAAGCTAAAATAAAACAATTAATCAAAACTATAATATTGTTATTATTAGTTTGAAATATTTTTAAAACATAACCATATAAAATTGAGCCTAATTTATTTCCATACATTGATTTATGAGAATATTCTTGGATTAAATCTGAAGATAAAATTACATTTAAATTGTTTTCAGCGGCATACTGATTAGTTAAGGCAAAATTTTTGGCGCGGACTAAAGCATCACTTGCTGTTGGCGCAGGCGTATGGCCTTTAAAAATTATTGGCGAATACCAAATCAAAATAGCTAAACAAAAAATAGCTAAAAATGAAATAGAAATTAGAGTTTTTTTAAGCATAATATTTTACTATTTTTTTAACTTGTTGATCTAAATTAAAATTTTCTCTTACTCTGTCAAATCCAGCTTGACCAAATTTTTCAGCAAGTTCTGGATTTTTTAATAATTTAATAATTTTTTCAGCTGTTTTTTTAGTATTATATGGATTTATAATAAAACCAGTTTGATTATCTAAAACTAATTCTAATGTTCCCCCAAAACAAGTCCCGACTATTGGCCGTTTGCAAGCCATTGCTTCTAAATTCTGAGTGGGAAATGGATCAAGATAATAAGAAGGTGTTAAAAACACATCACAACTCCAAAAAGCAGCTTTTTTCTCATTTCCTGAAATCCAATCAGTTAAAATTAAATTAATATTTTTATTTTTAGTTTGTTGTAAAATTTGATTTGATTCTTTTCCTAGCTTGCCCATAATCATTAAAGCAACACTTGGGATTTGTTTTTTTACTTGTTCAATAATATTTATAATTTGATTGCCGCCTTTTAAGCCGCTAAACCGTCCGCCAAAAAAAACTATTTTTTTGTTGTGTAAATTAAATTTATTTTTAAATTTTTCTATTTCAGAATTTTCTATTTGCCACTCATTAATATCAATGCCATTATGGATGACTAAAATATTTTTAATATTATTTTGTTCTAAAGCATTTTTTAATGCATAACTAACTGCAAAAATTTGGTCAATATATTTTAAATAATATTTAATAATAATATTTCTAAAAGGATTAAATCTTCGTTTAAATCTTTTTAATTGTTGTAAACTAGAAATTTTGTAATTATATTTTGGCTTAGGGTCTCTCCCCCTTTTCAAGGGGGAGACTAAGAGGGGGTTAATAAATTCTTTCATTTTACTAGGAACCACCAAATCAACATCATGTGTAGTTAAAAAAGTTTTAGCTTTAGATTTTTTAGCTAATTTAAAACAGGCATAAGATAGATAATAATGAATATTATGGAAATGAATAATATCTGGTTGAATTTCTGAAATTATTTTCTTAATCTGCTTAAGCGCTTTGAAATTATATAAGCTTTTATAAGATTTCCAGCGAACATTATAATCTTTTACAAAAATTTTAAAAATATTTTTGTTTGTATTTTTAATATTATTTTTATCTTGTGTAGTAGTTAAAACAAAAGCTTCATGTCCAGCTTGTTGCAAGCCATTAAACAAATTATACACAATTCTCCCTGCTCCGCCACTTGAATCAGGAGGAAAAGAATCTGAAATTAATAAAATTTTCATATAGATTTCATCTTAATCCATTGCGGAATATGTTTAAATATTTTTTTAATTCTAAATGGAAGTTTTTTAAATTCTTTGAGAGATAAAAAAGATTTAAAAAATACTTTAATTAGATTTTTTTTATCACTTTCATATCTTAAAATCATCATATTATAAATTTCTTCTATTTCTTGTTTAGTCATTTCATCTGTATGATGAACTGCGCTAAAACGGGTATTATAATGCAAAAAATTATAATCTTCAATTTGATCCTTGGCTTTTAAAGTATCCCAAATTGCAGACCCAGGAAAAGGCGTAATAATATGAAATCGTACTTGATCTGGTTTAATTTTTTCAATTAATTTTCCAGTTTTTAAAACATCTTTTTTTGTTTCACCTGGTATTCCAATAATAATAAACATTAAAGATTTAATTTTTGCTTGTTTAGCTAATTTAAACGAATTTTCAATATCTGCTACTGTTGTATCTTTTTTCATTAAATCTAAAACTTTCTGGCTTCCACTTTCAACGCCCCACCAAATCCATTTAAAGCCAGCGTCATGCATTTTTTGCAGGGTTTGCAGGTTTATAAAGCTGCTGCATCTGCCTTGGACAAAATAGTCCAGTTTATTTAATCCCCTTTTAATAATTTCATCACAGATTTCTTCAACCCATTTGTTTTGGGCAGGACTTGTGCCAATAAATTCATCATCATAAAATTGAATTGATTTAGCATGAATTTTTTTATAACAAAATTCAATTTCATCTACGATTTTAACAGGGTCGCGCTGGCGTTTTTTTATTTTGCCATTTGAACAAAAAATACAGCGATGAGGACAGCCGCGGCTAGCCATAATAACAGCATTGGGCATTTTTAAGCCATAAATTTGTTCCCCGCGATGTATTCCTGGATAAGCAGTAAAATTAGGCTCTAATAAATGATATGCTGGAAATGGAATAGAATCTAAATCTGAAATATATTCTTGTTTTTCATTAATAACAATTTTGTTATTTTCACGAAAAGCAATGCCATTTATATTAGATAAATTTTTATTATCTTTAAAATATTCCATTATTTCAAGAATGGTTTTTTCTGCTTCATACATTACAACCA
>CAZAVD010000027.1:0-3462 GCA_964488715.1 uncultured Gammaproteobacteria bacterium
CCAGTTTTAGCTGCAGTTTTGGGAATATTAGACGGATTTAATGTTTGTTCATTAGGCGCGCTTTTAATGATTTTGGGTCTAGTTTTAGTTTTAAAATCTAGAAGAAAAATTTTAATCTATGGAGGAACATTTATTTTTGTAACAGCTGTAATTTATGGCGCTTTAATTGTTCTATGGTATAAATTTTTTGTTTTATTAGCGCCATATATGAAAATATTGCAGATTTTAATTGCATTGTTAGCATTGGGCGGAGCAATCTATTTTTTCAAACAATATTTAAAAATTCGTAAATATGGACCAACTTGTAATATAGATACAGACCAGAACATAACTAATAAATTTTCAGATAAAATTAAAAATCATATTCAAAAGCCAGGCAATGTATTTATAACTACTGGAATTATTTTAATTTTTGCAGCAATAATTACAATTGTTGAATTTCCTTGCTCAGCAGTTATTCCAGTAGCTTTCGCCGGTATATTAGCTCAATCTGAACTTTCAGTTTTTTCTTATTTAATTTATATTGCAATTTTTATTTTATTTTACATTTTAGATGAGTTAATTATTTTTTTAATTGCATTTTTTAAAATGGATATATGGCTTGCATCATCTAAATTTGCAAAATGGGCAGCTTTGATTGAATCTATTATTTTATTTTTATTAGGTCTTTATTATTTATTATAATTAACAGCTAATTTTATGAATATTCAATTTTCATACAAACAAGTTAATGAAAAAGATAAGAAATTTTTAGAAGATTATCTTTTAAAAAAAATTGATAGATTTAAAAAATTAATTCCTGAAAAAGAATTAGAAATTGGTCGATTAGAAATCAAATCAGAAAAATTTGCTAAAAAAGAAGCATATAAAGTTGAGTTATTTTTATCTTTGCCAGAGCATCAGTTTCGCGCTTCAGAAGATGATCATACTATGATTGAGGCATTTGATTTGGCTTTAGATAAATTAATTATTCAATTAAGAAAACATAAGGAGCGTTTAACAAGCTTTTAAAAATAAAAATATGATTAAAATTGATGTAGAAAAATGTATTGGTTGCGGATTATGCGTAGATACTTGTCCAAAAGTTTTTAAGTTAAATTCGGATACAATGCGTGCTGAAGTAATTTCGCAAGAACCAGGTGAATGTGATATTCAAGATGGCATAGACTCTTGCCCAGTACAGGCGATTAGTAATGAATAATTTTTTTATTATTCTAATCAAAAATGAACGTTCATTGAACGTTCATTTTTGGTTGCGGAGGAGGGACTCGAACCCTCAACCTCCAGGTTATGGGCCTGGCGAGCTGCCATTGCTCTACTCCGCTTTATTTTTTTGGTAGCGGGGGCGGGAATTGAACCCGCGACCTTAGCGTTATGAGTGCTACGCTCTAACCAACTGAGCTACCCCGCCGAATTGCCGATGGAGAGAATCGAACTCTCACCCCGCAAGCAGGACTGGATTTTGAGTCCAGCGCGTCTACCAGTTCCGCCACATCGGCTGAATAAAAAACAGCCATTTAATAACAGTTGAATTTATTATAAACAAAAAAATATTTTTTGTCAATTTTTGACATTTTAAAGTAAAAGTGTAAAATAAAAATGAAATTAATAATTAATTTAAAAATTATGAACAAAACAATTCTTTTTATTATTTTACTTATCTTGGCAGTTTTAGTTATTGCTGGCGGAATTTATCTTTTAATTAATCAGCCAGATTTAACAGTTAATGATGATCAAAATGATCAACAAGACAAATTAATTAATAATCAATCAGAAAGCGATCCAATTTTAGAATTAATTAATCAAGTTGAAGCAACTAGTAAAGTTAAATTTTCAGATCCTAAACCAATAACTTTTGATTGGAGATATAAAATAGAAGACCAAATAGATAAAATAGAAGTAGTTGGCTTAGAATTTATTATTTCATCAGCTAGCACAAAAAATTATCAAGCCATTGAAGAATATTTTAGAAATAATTTAGAGCCAGATATTTCTAATATGGCATCTGGTGTAATGGGTAATTTAGAAGGTTATTGGAATAATAATGATGTGTGTCTTTTAGAATATAAATTTATAAATTCATCTAAAAGCAAACAAGGACCAATTGTCCCAGATACTAGCACAAGAGATATTTTTCTTCGTTGTGGTTTTTTAGATAAAACTAATTTGTCAAAAATATTTTATACAAATAAATTGCAAGGCAAATGGGTTTCAGTTGATGATGAAGATTCTATTATTGAATTTAAACAAGATAAGAAAATAGATTATTATGCTAAACAATTAATGTCAGAAAATATTTTTGAAATTTTAAATAATAATAATTTAATAGTTGGTGAAAACGAAAATAAATTAGAATATGAAATAGTTAAAATAACTTCAGATTCTTTAATTTTAACATATCTAGCTAGAGGAAATACTTTGGAATATAAGAAAATAAATGAATAAAAAAAATAATTCAAAAAAAATAGTAGTAGGCATGTCAGGTGGCGTTGATTCTACAGTTGCTTTGGTTTTATTAAAACATCAAGGATGGGAGCCAATTGGAGTATCTTTGAAATATTGTGTTTGGGCTGATAAGCAGAATTTATTAAGAGAAAATGTATGTTGTAGTGCAGAATCTTTTTTAATGGCTAAAAAAGTTTGTAAAAAGTTAAATGTGCCATATCATGTTATTGATGTTTCAGATGAATTTAAAAAAGAAGTTATAGAATATTTTAAAAATGAATTAAAAGATAACAAAACCCCAAATCCATGTGTAATATGTAACCCAAATTTAAAGTTTAAGAAATTATTTAAATGGGCTAAAAAAAATAAAATTAATTATATGGCCACTGGTCATTATGCAAGAATAAAAAATAATAAATTATTAACAGCAAAAGACAAATCAAAAGATCAAACTTATTCATTGTCATATTTGCCACAAAAATATTTATCTAAAATTATTTTTCCATTAGGTGATTTGACTAAAAATGAAATTTATAAAATAGCTAAAAAACAAGGATTTGATTTTTATTTAAAAACAAAACAAAGCCAAGATTTTTGTTTTGTGGCTGGAAAATCAATGAATAAATTTTTAAGCAAAGAAATAGGAAACAAAAAAGGTGAAATACAAGATAAATCAGGTAAAGTTTTAGGACAGCATAATGGTTTGCATTTTTATACAATTGGTCAACGCAAAGGCATAAAATTACCAGCAGGACCATATTTTGTAATCGGGTTTAATATTAAAAAAAATATTTTAATAGTTTCAAAAAATAAAAAAGACTTGTTATCCAAGTCAATAACTTTATCTAAAATTCATTTTATTAATCCAGTTAAAAATAAATTTCGTGCTAAAGTTAAAATCAGATCTCAACATAAAAGTGCATTAGCAACCATAAAAATAATAAATAAAAATAAAGCACAAGTTATTTTTGATAAATCTCAAGAAGCAATTACCCCAGGTCAATTCGCGGTTTTTTA
>CAZAVD010000027.1:3562-11359 GCA_964488715.1 uncultured Gammaproteobacteria bacterium
AAATGAATCTGCAATAGAATTTAATTCATCATTATTCATTTCTACAGGTTCTGGTTTAAATTCAGCTTTTAAAGTCTGAATTTTTTCTTTTTCTAAAATTTCGGCTTTTACTTTAATTTTTTGTTTTAAAACTTTTTCTAATAATTCTTCAATATTAGCTAAACATTTGTTATCTTTTAATTTGTTGGCATGAATTTCAAATTCAAAGCCAAGTTTTAAAAAACCATTATCTATTTCATAAGGAAATCCATTTTTTAAAACCAAAGGTAAAGAATGATTTAATTCATGACTTTGTTTTAAAACTTCTGGCCAAGCTCTTTTAATCTTCATTAAGTCAATAGAATTATTTTTTAAATTTGATTTTATTTCTTTTTCCTGTTTAATAGATTCAGGTGCTATATTTTTTTTGCTTAATACTTGATACTTAATACTTGATACATTTTTGCATACTTCAACAACTACCATTTCTAAAGGTAGTTGACTAATTTCAGATTCAGAAATTGTTTTTTGTTGTGAAATAAATTTTTCTAATAATTTGAGTAAAAAATTAAATTCAACTTCATTTGCTTGAGTTATTAGTTTGTTTTTAATTTCTTCAGGAAGAGCTGTAATATTTTCATCTTTACTTTTTAAATTAACTTTAATTAAAATCATTTTTCGTAAATAATCAATTAAATCTAAATTAAATCTTTCCAAATCAACGCCATCATCTACTAATTTATTAATAATTTCAACTCCTTGAGTTGCGTTTTTATTAATTAAAGCATCAATTAGTTGATTAATTTGAATAATGTCTGATCGTGGCAAAATAGCTACAACATCTTTAATATCTATTTCTTTTTTTTCTTCTGAAAGTAAAGCCACAATTTGTCCAAGCAAACTTTCAGCATCTCTTACAAATCCACCACTGCGCAAAGCAATTGTTTGCAAAACTTCATCTGAAATTTTTATTTTTTCCGCGCTTGTAATTTTTTTCAATTTATTAACAATTTCATTGGCTGGAATTTTTTTAAAATCAAATCTTTGACATCTTGAAATAATTGTTTCAGGAAGTTTATATGCTTCAGTCGTGCATAAAATAAAAACAGCATATTCTGGTGGTTCTTCTAAAGTTTTTAATAAAGCATTAAATGCTGCAGTTGAAAGCATGTGTACTTCATCAATAATGAAAATCTTATATTTATTATGCGGAGCGAATTTTATATTTTCTACAATATTTTCACGAACTTTATCTACTTGCGTGTGAGTGGCTGCATCAATCTCAATTAAATCTAAATCTTTGCCAGCTGTGATCTGTTCACAAGCTAAGCATTTGTTGCATGGTTCAAAACTTTTATCTTTACGATCTAAACAATTTAAAGATTTAGCTAAAATTCTAGCTAAAGAAGTTTTACCAGTTCCTCTTGGACCAGTAAAAAGATAAGCATGCGCCACAGAATTTGTTGCGATTTCATTTTGCAAAGTTACTTTAATTGCATTTTGATCAATAATATCAGCAAACAACTGCGGACGATATTTTCTATAAAGTGTTTGACTCATAGAATTTTATGGCTTTAGAGTCTCTCCCCGTCCAAACTTGCCACTGGCAACTTTGAACTCAAGATGGGAGACTAAGAGGGGGTTAATAATACTACAAACTTATTTAATCTTAACCCAATTTTCTTATCTTGACAAATTTTTTAAGGCATGTAAAGATTAGAATAAATTACAAATTAAAACTAAACTATCATTAGGAGGAAAAGTGATGAATTTATTTAATATTACAAAAGAAAGAAAAAAAGAGTTAAAAGGTTTGGACAGCTCTGTTTTATTTGAAATTGATTTAGCTGATAAAAATGATCCATATGAATATAGGCTTCTTATTTTAAAAATGATTTCAGAATTTATTATATGGGCATGGAATAAACAAGCAGATAAAGATAGTGGAAAAAGAAAAGCCCATGCATTTTTGCGGAAACTTCATTCTTGGAATGGAGACGAGGGTGGAATATCAGAATATATATGCGGAAAATTTGTGACGGCAAAAATGTATTTATATAGCGGTGAACTTAAAGGTAATTATGGTTATAATTCAGAGTTATTAAAAGGAGTTGTCTTTAGAGATCATTATGGAGATTATTCTTTAGTTAAAATTCATTTTCTTTCAGATGCTTTTGAGGAATTTCTTAAAGAGAACAAAATTAAGTATAAGCGGACAAATCGAAAAAGAAATAATTAGTTTATGCGGAGAACAAAGCTCCGCATTTTTATTTGCCAAAAAAAATATTTTGTGTTAAATTATATTTAAAGCAAAATTTGACTTTTGTTTTAATTTTGAGTATTATTAGATTGAAATTACAAAATGGCTCCAGTCAGAGACATGGAGCCAACGAGAATTTATGCCAGTACAAATAAAAAGAAAACCCAAAGAAAATATGTATGGTTTATTGCGACGGTTTCAAGATGTGTTTCGCAAAAGCAGAGTTAATGTTTTAGCTCGACAAAATATGTATTATCAAAAACCAGCAAACAAAGCTTTTATTAAAAAAGATGCTTTGCGCCGTAAATATAACCGTGAAAAACGGGATTATTTAATTCGCATTGGAAAAATAAGTGATGAACCAGTTGCCCCAGGTCGTGGTAAAAAAAGATAAAATTTTATGTTATTAGAAAAAATAAACCAAGAAATAAAGCAAGCAATGAAAGATAAAAATAGTCAAAAACTTTCTGTTTTGCGTATGCTTGTTTCAGCTTTTAATAATGAAGCAATTAGTTTAAAAAAGAAAGACAAGGGTTTAAGCGCTGAAGAAGAATTAAAAATTTTAAAACGAGAAGTTAAACGCAGAAAAGACTCTATTGCTCAATATGAAGATGCTGATCGTTCTGAATTAGCTGAACAAGAAAAACAAGAATTAGAGATTTTATTTGTTTATTTACCAGAAGAAATGAGCGAAGACGAAGTTTGTAAAATAGTTAAAGAAGTAATTTCTGAAATAGGAGAAGTTGCGCCAAGCCAATTTGGGCAAGTAATGGGGCAAGTAATGACAAAGACAAAAGGACAAGCAAATGGGGCAATAGTGAGTAAGGTGGTTAAGGAAGAAATAAATAAATAAAATTTAAAAATAATTCCGTGCTCAAATTAAACAAAAAACTAACTAGAATTTTGTTTGCTATAATTACTGTCAGCATTAGTTTTGCTGTCTTTTTTGTTTTTACTGGAAATATTGTTTTAGCTCAAGAAGATTTTGGTGAAAGCAATCTTGAAAATATTAATTTACCACAAATAGAGCTCATTCAGTCTGTTATAAAAATTATAAATATTATTTTAGGATTTTTAGGTTTAATTGCAGTTATTATTGTAATTTATGCTGGATTTTTGTGGATGACTGCAGGTGGTAAGTCTGAGCAAGTTGATAAAGCTAAAAAATGGCTTGTTAATGGGTTGATTGGTTTAGTAATTATTATGCTGTCTTTTGCTATTACAATGTATGTGTTTAATGTTTTGGAAAACAAGATAAATGAAGCTAATGATAATGGCGATGATATTATTATAATTCCTGGCGACATTGATCCTTTGCCTCAAAATATTTTTAAAATTAATTCAATTACAACTAGTTGTGGAAATCCTCCTAATTATACACAAGATGTATATTTATGCAGTGCCGTTGTTATTACTTTTAATCATTCTTTAGATAAAAATAGTGTGAGTGGCATAGAAATTCAAGATTGTGAAAAAGATTCTAATTGTGATAACCCCATAAGTACTCAGTTAGATGGTGATTGGTCAACAACCAAAAAATCAATTATTTTTAATCATTCAAAAGATTTTGAAAAAAATAATTTTTATAGAATTAATATTCCTAAATCAATAAAAGACAAAACTGGCTTAACATTGCATCCATCAAATGCTTGCGGATCTGGCACGGCAATTTTACCAGGTTGCGGAGATTCAGGAACATTTTATCGCTGGAAATTTAAAACTGGTGAAACAATTGATAAAGTTGTGCCTGAAATTACTTCAACTTACCCAGTAATTCAAAGCAATAATAATTATCCAGATCGTGATGTTAATTTGGCGCCAATTTTAACAGTTAAATTTTCAGAAGCAATTTTGCCAACATCAATTAATAAAAATAATATTAAAATTAGAAAATTACGAAATGTAAACCTAAACAATCCTGACAATACAGGCACTGCATGGGTCACACCACTTGAATCTGATCAATATTCTGTTGAGATAAATTCTCGCGGAAATGGTTTTGAAATTTATGATTTATTTTTAGACGCTTTTGAATGGTACCAGATTGAAGTTAGTGGCATTCAAGATTTATGTAATAATACGATGCAAAATAAGCAAATTTGGCGTTTTCAAACTAATGACATAGTGCGTGGAGTAAAATCTGTTTATCCTGCTGATGGATATGATAAAGCTTGTCCAGATACAAGTATTTTAATTGTTTTTAAAACTTCAATGTATGATCCAAGTACAAATAGTTGTAAAGTTACGGCTACTAGTCAAGGCGGGGGTTTAGTTGCTCACGGCAATTTAACTCCAAGCATACTTAGAAATCTGCAAGTAGTTGATGATTTACCTGATGAAGCTAACCCTAATAAATATTGTAAAATTTATGAATTTAATCCAGAAACGGTTTTATTAAATGTAGATCAAACTTATACAGCAAATGTTAAAACTAATTTAGTTCTTAACCAAGATGGTGATAATCTTGAAAAATTATGGAGCTTTAAGATCGCCCCAGCTGATAAATGTATTAATTCACCTATTATCACGCGGATTTCACCAAATTATGGATCTGATGGAACTTGTATTAGTATTTTTGGCAGATATTTCGGGGATAATATTGGTAAAGCAACTTTTAATAAAATAGATTTAAATATTGACGCAGTAGCATGGCAAGATAGGCAAATTACAACTTCAATTCCAAATCCATCTAATTTAATTAAGGCTGATAATGGAACAAAATATCCAATACAAATTATTACTGATTTTCAAAATTCAGAATTAAAAAGTAATACATATAATTTTAGATTAATGCAAGGTGAGCCAGCAAATGGACCATGTTTATGGAGTTTAAGCCCAAGCAAGGGCTGTTTTGATGATAAAATAGTTGCCAAAGGAATTCGTTTTGGTTCGCAAGATATAGATTCTAAAATTATTTTCACAACTAATAAAACAGGCATAATTGACAACTGGTCAGACATACGCATTGAAACTAAATTACCAGCTGATAGTTTTAGCGGTGATGTGTTTATTGAAAATTCAATTGGCAAAAGTAATCCAGTTTATTTTGATCTAATTTGTAAAGACGGAGATGAAGATGAAAAATTAAAGATTACAAAATGGTGGCCACGCAACTGCACTTTAGCCTGTCGCAATACTGAATTGGGCGCTAAATTTAATTTAGCTTTAGATGAAAATAGTTTAAATAATAATATTAATATTTTTAAATGTCAAAATCAGGATTGCAAAAAAGAAGAATTAAGCGCGCAAATAAAAATTAATGTTAATTATTTAGAAGAAACTGACAATAATCTTTATCAAATTGATATAGGCCCAGAAAGTGATTTAGAATCTGAAAAATATTATAGAGTAATTTTAAATAAAAATATAATTAGTAAAGATTCTAATGAAAATTTATATAGTTTAAATTATAATTATCTTACAGAAAAAGATTCATTTAGTTGGGTTTTTGCTACACAAGATAAGATTTGTAAATTAGATGCAGTTGATGTTTCGCCAGAAATAAAAACTTTAACTAAATTAAATTCATCACAAAGATTTAGAGCTTATGCATTAGGCAGGGATGTTGATAATTGCGATGGAGCGCCATTAAATTCATATAATTATGATTGGGAGTGGTTATCTTCAAAAAATTCAGTGGCAACTATTTTAGATACAACTAACCCAACTAATAAAGCCAAGGGCTTGTCTAATGGCAAAACAAATATAACAGCTAAAACACAAGGATTATCTGATTTTGCAGTGTTAACAGTTGATACTAGCGCAAATCAAGAACCAAAAGAAGTAGATTTTAATTTTCAACCACAAGGCGCGCAAGAATGCGCTAATGTTTCTGTTATTATTGATTTTAACCAGAAAATGGATTTGAATTCTCTTAAAGATAATATTTCAGTTTTGCAAACAAGTGTTGAAAAATTAGAAAATTGCACAGATGGCATAGCCGGAAAATTTTTGTGCCTAGTTAAACATAGAACTAGTTTTAGAACAGTAGATGGTGATTATACTCAAATGAAAATTTTTCCAAAAAATCCTTGGCTTAAAGCAGAAAAAGTTAAAGTTGTTTTTATAGGAGGCAAAGATGGAATTAAAGGTTTAACTGGAGGAGTTTTATCCACTGCTATTGAAAAAAGTTTTAATTTAACTGCAGATGCGCAGATTTGTAAAATTAATTCAGTTGAGATTGATCCAGCAAATTGGACTTTTAATAAAAAAAATAATACTAAAAATTTTACAGCAATAGCAAAAAATAAAAATAATACAGAAATTAACAGTGTAAGTGATTATAGTTGGACATGGGAATGGAATGAAATTGATAAAGATGATATTATTTCTATCTCTGATTCAAATACAGATACAGAAATAGTAACTGCTAATAATGAAAATGGCAGAGCAACCTTAATAGCTGTTGCTCAAACAAGCGCTGATACTACCCATACTGCTTACTCTCAAATCACAAATAATTTATGTTTAAATCCTTGGCCATCAAGCGGAGTTTATAAAAATGATACACAATATGCGAATTTTTCAACATTTTATTGTCGTGACCAAGGCAGTGAAGAAACAGACAAGGATGATTTGCCAGCTCTAATTGAACAGCCGCAAGCCACTAATAATTCAGGAGCAAATATTTTAAATGATTATCTTTTTTTGCGCGCAGATGATTCAACAGATGCAATTGGTTTAAGGATTTTTTCTAATTTAGATCACTTATCACCGCAAGCTTGGTATGAAGCACAAAGTTTTTCTGGTTCACCATCAAATATTGAAGTAGCTGGCTATGAGGCTATTCGTGATGGCCGTTCAGTTTATATTGCGGCAGCTAATTTGTCAGGCGCGTCAATGTGGACTAATATTTATTTATTGTCATATAATGAAAATGCTTCACAAGAAACTATACAGATTTTTAATGAACTACTTAAAAATTTACAATTTAATACTAATGTAAAAAATATTTCAGATAGAATAAAAATAGCGCGCGATGCAAAAAGAGTTACAGATTTAGGAGCTATAAAAAAATATTTAAATAATTATTATGAAAATAGTGATCAAGATTCAGTTAAAAAACATTACCCAAAATTATTAGCTGGCATTTATAAGATTGGACAATCAACTTCTAAGTGGCCTTCTTGGCAACAGACTTTAGGTAAGGAATTAGAGCAGTCACTACCAATTGATCCATTAAATGATTTTCCTAAAAAATGTGAAAGCGGGGCTAATCCAGGTGAAATTTGTGAAAGTGACAATAATTGTCCGCAAGGCCAATGTTTAATTCCTCAATGTCCATTACCTAAATTTGACCAAGAAAGCTGTTGGAATGACACAGAGAAAATTTTTGTTTGTCCAAGTGGATCACATATTTATCAATATAGTTCAATTGAAAATGCGACAGATTTTAATATTTATGCTACACTAGAATATGACGGTGATGGCAGTTGGATTAATGCAGGTAATTCTAATGAATGCTGGAATTATAAATTATCTAAATAAAACTATGTTTGAAGAAAACAAAAAACAACTTTCTGGGAACAAAGGTCCAATAGAAGATATTTTGGCTGACA
>CAZAVD010000028.1:0-11206 GCA_964488715.1 uncultured Gammaproteobacteria bacterium
GATGATTTTAAGGAGCAAGTTGCTCCTGATGATGATATTGAAGATGAGTTTTAATTTAGAAAACTAGAGAGCAAAAAAGAGCTTTGAATCAAAAACTCTTTTTTGTTTTGTATATTAACCACCCCCAAGACTCCTCCTTGAAAAGGAGGGGAGAATATGCTAATATAAACGCAATTATGACAGATAAAACAAAATATAGAATTTTAGAGATTATTCCTGGAGCCAGCTTATGGCTGACTTTTATTTTAGTAATTGGTTTATCTTTTATTAAACCTTTATGGGTGATTTATTTTATTATTTTATATGACTTATATTGGCTTACAAGAATTACATATTTTGTAACTTATTTATTTATTTCTTGGCGAAAATACAGCGAAACTAATAAAATTAATTGGTTAAGTGAAGTTAAAAAAATTAGTGCACCAGAAAAGAACTGGCAAGACTACACACATTTGATTATTATGGCAACTTATAGAGAAGATTATAAAGTTTTGCGTACAACTTTACAAGGTTTAATTAATACAGATTATGATACACAAAAAATGATTGTAATCTTTTCGCGAGAATGTGCAGATCGCGCTGGTCAGGAATATGAAGATGAATTTAAAATTGGTTTAGAAAAATTAAAACAAGAATTTGGAAATAAATTTAAAAATCTTAAAGGATATATTCATCCAATACCACCAGATAATGAGCTTCAAGGTAAAGGTTCTAATTGTACTTGGGCAGTTAAAAAAGTAAAGCAAGAAATAATTGACGCAGAAAATATTGATTATGAAAAAATAATTGTGTCCAATTTTGATTGCGACACTATTGTTCATTCGCAATATTTTTCAAGATTAACATATTTATGGATGACTGCAAAAAATCCACATCGCCATTCTTATCAGCCATTAACTTTGTATAATAATAATATTTGGGACGCGCCTTCATTTGCGCGAGTAGTAGCAAATTCAACTACTTTTTGGTTAATGATGGAAAAAGCTAGGCCAGAAAGGATGTTTACTTTTTCATCTCATTCAATGAGTTTTAAAACTTTAGTTAAAGTTAATTATTGGGAAACAGATATTGTTACTGAAGATTCCCGTATCTTTCTGCAATGTTTTGATTATTTTGATGGAGATTATTCTACGATTCCAATGTATGTACCAATTTCAATGGATACGGTTATGGGCGAAAGTGCTTGGGAAACAGCAAAGCATCAGTATAAACAAATGCGCCGTTGGGCATGGTCAGTTGAGCATTTTCCATGGATGATTACTAGATTTTCACGCAATAAAAAAATTCCTTGGGCAAAGAAATATAAATATTTATTTAATCAATCTGAAGGTCAATATTCTTGGGCAACTGGACCAATTTTTATTTTAATTTTAGGCCGCTTACCATTAATGGTAGCAGCTTTAAAAGGTGAGCAATTAGCTATTGTTCAAAATACACCTTTTGTTTTAGAAACTTTGATGAGTTTGGCCATGCTTGGTATAATAATTTCAGCATTAGTTAATGTATATTTTTTGCCTGCACGGCCAGTAAATCATAAAAAACATAGATGGATTTTTATGGTAGCTCAATGGATTTTATTGCCAATTACAATGATTATATTTGGTTCAATTCCAGCTTTAGATGCGCAAACTCGTCAGATGCTAGGTGGTAAATTCCGTTTAGGTTTTCATGTAACCAAAAAGCATAGAAAGTAAAATTATTCATTATTCGGGGATCGTCTAATGGCAGGACGCTAGGTTCTGGTCCTAGAAATTGGGGTTCGAATCCCTGTCCCCGAGCCAAAAATGAACGTTCAATGAACGTTCATTTTTGTACTATAAAATTCATTTCTTTTTTTCCATTTTTACGGTATAATTAAAATATAAATTATGCCTAAAAGTAATAAAAATTTAAAGACAAATAATATTTCAAAAGGTGAAATAGTTATTTATCGTTCTAAAGATGGAAAAACTAAGTTAGATGTTAAATTAGATAAAGAAACTATTTGGTTAGATGCTCATCAAATAGCATTAATTTTTGATGTTAAAAGACCGGCAATTGTTAAACATATTAATAATATCTATAAGACAAAAGAGTTAGATAAAAAGTCAACCTGTTCCATTTTGGAACAGGTTGCTGTAATTAATAACAAATAATCTTTATGCCTAACAAAAACCTAAAAATTTTAACAGTTGGTGGGGCAGTGCAGGATTTTACTTTGCAAACAAGCAAAGGTGTTGTTATTGATAATCAACAAAATTTAATTAAGCAAAAATTAATTGGTTTTGAGTTAGGCGCTAAAATTAATATTAAAAATGCAGAATTTACATTTGGTGGTGGAGCATCTAATTCTGCTGTAGGTTTTGCCAAATTAGAAAATGCAATACACACTTTAATCTGCATTGGTGAAGATTCTGTTGGTAATGAAATATTAAAAAATTTAAAACAATATAAAGTTAAAACAAATTTAGTCCAAAAATCAAATTCATTAAGCGGAATGTCAGTGGTTTTAAAAGGAGATAATTTTAATCAAGAGCATATATTATTTACTTATCGTGGTGCAAATGAAAGTCTAAAAGTAGATGTTGATGAAGTTAATAAACAAAAATTTGATTTAATTTATTTAACTTCTTTATCTGGTAAAAATTTTAAAAATAATTTATCTAAAATTTTTAGATGTAAAAAAGGCAAGATATTAAAACAAAATAATCAAACAATTTTAGCTTGGAATCCTGGAAATTTACAGATTAAAATGGGATTAAATAATTTAAAATCATATTTAAAACAAACTGATGTCTTTATTGTTAATAAAGATGAAGCTATTGAAATTTGCATAGATTTTAAAAATAAAATAAGATTGAACAATATCCGTGAATTATTAAAACTTTTATCAAATTACTGTTCAGGCGTGATTGTTATAACTAACGAACAAAAAGGCGCTTATGCTATATATAATAAAAAAATATATTATCAAGAGTCTTGCAGTGTAAAAGTCGCAGATACTACTGGAGTAGGCGATGCCTTTGGCTCAACTTTTAGTTGGGCATTGTTAACAACAGATTATAATATTCAAAAGTCTTTACAATTAGCAATAAATAATGCGTGTTCAGTTTTAAAACAAGTTGGAGCGCAAAATGGATTATGTTCAATTGGCAAATTGTTGGCCATCAAAATGTAACTGATTTTTTAGAATTATCAATTAAAAATGATAAGTTATCTCATGCTTATCTTTTTTATGGACCAAAACAATTAGGCAAACAAACTTTAGTTAAAAAATTTGTGCAAAATTTAATGTGTTATATGCAAGATGGCTCCAAGCAGGAGCTAGGAGCCAACATTCAAGTGCCTTGTGACAAGTGCATACATTGTAAACAAATTGATAAAAATATTCATTCAGACATAACTGAATTAAAAAAAGAAAAAGATAAAAAAAATATTACTGTTGAGCAGATTAGAGAGTTAGAAGAAAAGTTAAGTGTACATTCATTTTTTAAATCTTATAAAATCGCAATTATTCAAAATGCTGAAGATTTAAATTTAGCTTCAGCTAATGCTTTACTTAAAACTTTAGAAGAACCCACTAAACGAACTATTATTATTTTAACAGCAAATAAATTAAAAAGTATTCCAAAAACTATTTTATCCCGTGTGCAGAAAATAAAGTTTTTATCAGTTTCACAAAAAGATATATATAACTATTTAATTAATCAAAATGTTGATCATTTGCAGGCAATTAATCTTTCAAGCATTTCAAACGGAAGGCCAGGCAGAGCGATTTCTTTTTTACATAATCCAGAAATATGGCAAGCTTATTCAAGCCAATTAAATGTGTTTTTGTCTTTAGCTCAATCTAATCGTGTTAGCAAGATGAAGTTTGCTGAAAAGTTTTTAAGTAGTAAAGATTCTTTAATAAATAAAATTAATATTTTAACCCCAGTTCTTAATTTATGGCAATTAATTTTACGGGATTTAATGTTGTCTAAACTTCAACAAAATGATAAAATTATAAATACAATAGAAAAAAATAAAATCAGTTTATTGGCGCAAAAATTTAGTTTATTAAAACTAGTAGATTTGCAAAAAAATATTGAACAGACTAAAAAGTTATTAAATTTAAATGTTAATCCACGATTAGTTTTAGAAAATTTATTATTAGCTATTTAAAAAAATACTATCTTTGTCATTTCGACCGACAACTAGGGTCGTTAGGAGTGGAGAAATCCCTTAAATTTTGTTATTCCACATTTAAGAGATCCCTCGGCTCCTAACAATCCTAAAAGACGCTCGGGATGACAAAAGAAAAACAATATGAAAAAATTAACTTTACTATTTATTATTTTAATCTTACCCTTTGCTTTAACAGGTTGTAGTTTAAGTGATATTTTTTTAAGCTCAGGATCTGGGAGTCAAGCAGGTGTTTTCAAATCTTATGATTATGGAGAGACATGGAATAATTCTAGTTTAATTGAATACAAAGGCAAACGAGCTGTGACTATAAATAATCTGCAAATTAATAAAATTTCTATTGATCCATTAAATCACAAAAATATTTTTTTAGGCACAACTACTAATGGTTTGTGGCACTCAAATAATGCAGGTGATAATTGGCAACAAATTTCTAAGTCAGGATATATTTACGACATTGCTTTAGATGCACAAAATAGCGGAGTAGTTTATATTTCAAATGGTAAAAATGTTTACAAAAGTCTTGATTTAGGTGTTAATTGGGATTCATTATATTGGGAGACTCGTGACAAATATATTATTTCTGCTCTAACCATTAATCCAGCTGATAGTTTAACTCTTTATTTAGGCACATCAGCAGGAGAAATACACAAAACAGTTGATGGAGGTCAATCTTGGGAAAAGATTTTTGAACAAGATGGAGCAATTATAAAAAAAATTCTTATTAATCCTAAAAAAACCAGTATAGTATATGTTGGCACAGCCTCATCTGGTATTTTTAAATCAAATGATTCTGGTAAAAATTGGACTAATTTGAAAGAAAAATATTTTCCATCAGCTAGAGAAAATTTAGAATTGCGTCGCACGCGAAAGGGTGTAACATATTTTCAAGATTTAGTTTTTGATTTAACAAAAAATGATGCCTTGCTTTATGGTTCAAATTTTGGTTTAATAAAGTCTGATGATGGCGGAAAAACCTGGTCAGAAATTAACATTTTAACGCCAGCTAATGAAGTTTATGTCCGTGAAATAATTATTAATCCAAAAGATAATTCACAAATATATTATGGTACTAGAAATGCCTTTTATCATACCTTTGATAAAGGCAAAACGTGGTTAGCTTCACCATTGCCAACTAATTATTCTGTTGGAGCATTAGCAATTGATTCAATTAATTCTAATGTAATATATATGGGAATGCGAAAAATAAAATAATCATATGAACATTCAAGACAAACAACAAGATTTTGAAAAAGTAATTGAGCACGCCAGCACTGATATTGCTTCAGTGCGCACTAGTCGCGCTACGCCAACCTTAATTGAAAATATTCAGGTAAACATTTATGGTTCAAAAATGCCAGTTAATCAAGTTGCAAGTATTTCTTGTCCAGAACCAAAGCAACTTTTAGTTGAGCCTTGGGACAAAAATGTATTAAAAGATATTGAAAAAGCAATTGAAACAGCTAGTTTAGGTCTATCAGTTAAAAATGAAGGAAATTTTTTGCGTTTATCTGTTCCAGCTATGACAGAAGAAACACGCAAAGAAATTATTAAAATGTTGCATGAAAAATTAGAAAATGGAAAAGTAGTTTTGCGAAATTTGCGTGATAAAATTAAAGAAGAAATTATAACTGCAGAACGAAATAAAGAAATAGGTGAGGATGAAAAATATAATTTAATTGAAGAATTAGATAAGACTACAAGGGAATATACAAATAAAATTAATGAAATTGGAGAGAAGAAGGAAGAAGAGATAAAACTTTAATAAATTTCCAATTTCCAAGAAACAATTTCCAATATTTATTTAAATAAAATTTTGAGATTTGAATTTTGAGATTTGGAATTTATTTGGAAATTGGAACTTGTATCTTGGAAATTATAAAAATACTATGTTAATTACTATTATTGCATTTATTATAATACTAGG
This sequence comes from uncultured Gammaproteobacteria bacterium, assembly GCA_964488715.1. Classification (GTDB taxonomy): domain Bacteria; phylum Patescibacteriota; class Patescibacteriia; order UBA2196; family UBA2196; genus CAYNCE01. The sequence goes on from CAZAVD010000028.1 coordinate 6,092, forward strand.
TGTTTTAGTCCTAGCTCACGAGCTAGGACATTTTGTAACTGCGCGAATTTTTAAAACAAAAGTGCATGAATTTGGATTTGGTTTTCCACCAAGAGTTGTTGGAGTTTATAAAGATGAAAATAATAAAAGAAAATGGGTATGGGGTAAAAAATTCAAGTCTGATCAAGCGCCAAATACTGTTTATTCACTTAATTTAATTCCAGTTGGTGGTTTTGTTCAAATTAAAGGACAGGATCATGTCCAAATTAAAGAGCCAGATAGTTTTGGTTCTAAAAAAATTTGGCAACGCGTAATTATGCTTTCAGCTGGTGTTTTTATGAATGTAGTTTTATGCGCAGTGTTATTAGCAATTTGTTTTAATCTTGGCGCACCAGCAATTTTAGATGATTCAATTCAAAGCCAAGCTAAATATATTAAAGATGAAAAAATACAAATTATTTCAGTTAATAAAAATTCACCAGCTGAATTAGCTGGGTTGCAAACTAATGATGCTTTATTAAGTTTAGACAATCAACCAATACCATCAATTGAATATGTTCAAACATATATTTCTAACCATGAAAATCAAGTTATTGAAATAGAGATTTTAAGAAATAATGAAACAATTAAGACAACTACTGTGCCTAAAATTTTAGATACTTCTAATCAAACATCTGTAATTGGTATTGGTTTAGCTAAAACAGGCATAGTTTCTTATCCATGGTATTCTTCAATTTGGATGGGAATAAAAGGAACATATAATTTATTAATTGCTCTTTTTGTTGCTTTAGGTGGTATTATTAAAAGTATTTTTACAACAGGAGAGATGGCAGTTGAACTGGCTGGACCAATTGGTATTGCTGTATTTACTGGTCAAATGGTTGATTTGGGTATTGTTTATGTTTTACAATTTGCTGCTTTATTATCATTAAATTTAGCTTTAATTAATTTTTTACCATTTCCAGCTTTAGACGGAGGTAGAGTAGTATTTTTAATTATTGAAAAAATTCGCGGAAGAGAAATAAATCAAAAAATTGAAAATATTGTGCATACAGTTGGATTTGCTATTTTAATGCTTTTGATTATTTTTATAACTTACAAAGACTTAGCGCGTTGGGGAGGGAAAATAATAGAAAAAATAATATGAACAAACTAACTCCACAATCTAAAAATTTTTCTGATTGGTATAATGAAATTGTTCAATTAGCAGATTTGGCTGAATATTCAGATGTTAAAGGCTGTATGATTATAAAGCCTTATGGTTATGCTTTATGGGAGAATATACAGAGAGAGATGGATATAAAAATAAAAAAAATAGGCGTAGATAATGTCTATATGCCTTTATTCATTCCTGAATCATATTTTAAAAAAGAAGCAGAGCATGTTGAAGGGTTTGCCCCTGAAGTTGCTTGGGTTACAGAAGCTGGGGGCAAAAAATTAGAAGAACGATTAGCCATTAGACCAACTTCAGAAACTATTATGTATAGGACTTTTGCTAAATGGATACATTCATATAGAGATCTGCCTTTAAAAGTTAATCAATGGGCAAATATTGTAAGGTGGGAGATGAGAACCAGGCTATTTTTACGTACCACAGAGTTTTTATGGCAAGAAGGGCATACTTTACATGAAACAGAAAAACAAGCTGGTGAAATGGTTGATGAGGCTCTAAAATTATATAAAGATTTTGTAAATGAATATTTAAGCATATATGTTCTAGATGGAATGAAATCTCAAGCAGAAAAGTTTGCTGGAGCTGAATATACAAAATCAATTGAAGGAATGATGAAAGATAAAAAGGCTTTACAAATGGGAACTTCTCATTCTTTAGGACAAGGCTTTGCCAAAGCGTTTAATATTGAATTTTTAGATAAAGATGGCAAACAGCAAACTCCTTGGCCAACAAGTTGGGGTGTTTCAACAAGAATGATAGGTGGATTAATTATGGCTCATGGAGATGATAAAGGTTTAGTATTACCTCCAAAGATTGCTCCAATTCAAGTTATTATTATCCCGATTTTTAAAGATGAAACAGAAAAAAATAAAATTAATAATTATATAAATAATTTTATTAAAAATTTTAAAAATATAAAATATAAAATAGATTGGGATGATACAAATACTCCTGGTTGGAAATTTAATCAATGGGAAATGAAAGGTGTGCCAATTAGAGTTGAAGTTGGCCCAAAAGACATAGAAAAAAATCAAGTAGTTTTAGCTAGGCGAGATACTGGAGAAAAACAAGAAGTAAAGTCAGAAGATATTAAAAATAAAATAAAAAATTTATTAGATAAAATTCAAGAAAATTTATTTAAAACTAGTGAAAAAAATTTAAAAGATAATATTAAAGAATATGATGATTATGAGAAGTATAAGAAGGACATAAAAAAAGAAAATTTTTTTGCTGTTGTGAATTGGTGTAATTCAAGAGAGTGCGAAGATCAGATTAAGTATGATACAAAAGCCACAACTCGCGTGTATGCTGAAAATAAATCTGGAAAATGTATTATATGTGGCAAAACAACAGATAAACAAGTTTATATAGCTAAGGCCTATTAGAACCACAGGGTCTCTCCCCCTTTTCAAGGGGGAGACTAAGAGAGGGTTAATAAATAAAAGTTCAAAAAGAAGTATAATTAATTACATACCTTGCTAAATTAGTTCAGTAGCAAATAAAAATTAATTTATGGTAGATTTAAAAAAATTACAAAAACAAATTTATCAAAATAAAATTGAAAAAAATTTTAATACAACTGATATTGCTAAAGAATTTTGTTTGCTTCACGAAGAAGTTTCAGAGGCATATCATGCTTATTATAAAAAAGAACCTGATTTCGCAGAAGAATTAGCAGATATTGCTATTTATCTCTTGGGTTTATCAGAAATTTTAGATGTTGATTTAGAAAAAGAGATTTTAAAAAAGATTGAAAAAAATAAAAATAGAAAGTATGAAAGAATTAATGGCGTGATGACAAGAATTAAAGAAGGATAATTGAAATTAAATATGCTTTCAAACATACTTCTGACTATCCTAATCTCAAGTCAAATATTATTGCCTTTAAATTCAGGTGATGTTTTAGGTGTGGCAACAAAAGCAGAGCCTCAAAGAATTATAAACAACAATTTAGGAGTAAAAATTTCAGCTAATAATGCTATAGTTATTGATTTAGAAAGTGGAAAAATTTTATTTGACAAAAATTCAAATCAACAAAAACCAATTGCTAGTATTACAAAATTAATGACAGCTTTAGTTTATTTAGACACTAACCCAGATTTGCAAGCTGAAATTCAAATAAAATACAATGATTTACATCAAAATGACGGCAGATCTAATTTATTGCTTAATGAAAAAGTTTTGGCTTTAGATTTATTACATTTATCTCTTATTGCTTCTGATAATGACGCCACAATGGCTTTAGTTCGTTCAACCAAAATAACCCGTGAAGAATTTATCAAAAAAATGAATATAAAGGCAAAAGGAATGGATTTGCAAAAAACTTTTTTTAATGACCCAGTTGGTTTAAGTAAAAAAAATGTTTCAACTGCTTTTGAAATAGCTAAAATTTTACAATTAGCAATGAGGCATTCTATAATTGCAAAAATATTGCCTCAACAGAATTATAGTTTTAAAAGTTTATTAGATAAATACCATCGTGTAGAAAGTACTAATAAATTATTAAATTCATATTTAAAAGTTTTAGGTGGTAAAACAGGATTTATTGATGAAGCTGGTTATTGTTTGACAGTTTTAAGTGAAATAAATAATCATAAAATAATTGCAGTTGTTTTAGGCTCTAATTCAGATAATGATAGATTTCAAGATACAAAATCATTAATTAATTGGGTTGAGAATAATTATATATGGAAATAAGTCCAGAATTAACAACAATATTAACAGCTATGACCCCAATAGGCGAATTGCGTGTTGCATTGCCAATAGCGCTTTTAAGTTATAAAATAAGTATAGTGCCAGCATATATATTATCTGTTATAGGAAATATGATTCCAGTATTTTTGCTTTTAATTTTCTGGAAATATTTTGCTAAATTTTTAATGAAATTTAAAATATTTAATGAATTTTTTAGTTGGCTTTTTGAAAGAACTAGAAAAAAATTTGAAGGAAAATATAATAAATGGGGTAAGTTGGCTTTAGTGATTTTTGTGGCTATACCACTTCCAGTAACTGGCGCTTGGACTGGCTCTGTTGCTGCTTGGTTGTTTAATTTTAAATATTGGGAAAGTATTTTATTAATTTTATTAGGTGTGTGCATTTCAGGTGTTGTTGTTAGTTTAATAAGTTTAGGTAGTATTGGTTTGTTAAGCTTGTCTTGAGTGGTAGGTCTTTTAGGGTCTCTCCCCCTTTTCAAGGGGGAGACTAAGAGGGGGTTAATAAAATAATTATGCGTCTTAAATTCATTAAAAATTAATTTGAATAATATTTTAATAAATATTATTCAAAAACAGGAAATTATGATGAACAAAAAACTTAAAAAGATAATAAAGGATCATTTAGAGCAAGGTTTTTCTAAAGAGGAAATAAAAAACAGATTATCTCAAGATTATAATGTCCATGAAGTAGATAAAATTTTATTTTATTATCCAGAATCTGAATTAAGAAAAAAGTACAAAAGTATTAATATATTATCTATTGTGTTATTAGTAATTTTAGTTCTTTTTAATATTATGTTATTGATAATAGGAGGATCTAGCGTAGGCATAATTTTTTTCGCTTTGTTAGTAGGATTTATGTTTGTTAGAGGAATAATGGAGATGCATTATGGTTTTTATCCGGTGCTGGCTGGTTTCTTGATTATATCTGCTGGTGAATTTATAATGAATACAGATTTTGCTTCATTAATTTCAAGTGATGATTTTGTTTTTTATGCAGCTAGATTAATTGTAACTATTGTATTGATTATATTACTGCTTAAATTATGGTTTGGGTTATTTCCTCAAGCGAAGGAAATGTTAAAGAAAATAATGACAAAATAAGAAAGTTATCCACATTTGACAAATATTTTTTAATTTGTTATCTTTTAAATAAGAACGAAATATTGCCTGTTTTATATCACGGGCGCTATAATCGTCTGTCAACAAAGATGCCCTTGTAAAAGGGCTTTTTTGTTTGTATAATAA
>CAZAVD010000029.1:0-10834 GCA_964488715.1 uncultured Gammaproteobacteria bacterium
AGTTTTGTAAAATAAAAAAAGCTATTCTGAATATTTAGAATAGCTTTGATGATTTTTTACTTTTTACATAAAGTTTCGTGATGAGAAATCCATTCACTAATTTCTTTTTCTAATTTTTCTTTATTAACTAGATGTTGATCTAGTAATTTAATCTGCATTTCGCAAAGCATTTTACAGGTTTCATTATTTACAATCCCAACACCAAATTCTCCAGCCAAGAATTTTTGCTTTAATTTTTCTTTGTCAGCATTTTCTGAATTTTTAACTCGAGAAAATTTATATGCAAAATATTGATTTGCAAGAGTTATTTTTTCACAAAAAAGTAAAAATTTTTGACCAGCTGGAGCGCTGATATTTATTTCCCTAAGCCACTTTTTTACTTTTTTTCTGTTTTTAAAAAAATGAATGTCATATACTGCCAGCTTAAATAGAATAATTACCACTACAATGATAGTTATCCATGAAAAAAATCCGTATTGTCCTTGGATAAATTTGTCTGGCAGTGGAAGTGTTATAAATCCCACATATAACAGAATTATTGACAGACCGATTGTTAATAAATTTGAGATTACAAAAAGATTTTTTTCAGTAGTCCGTGTAAAATAAAACTTTACCATTTCCTTTAAACTACTTTTTTCTTGCCTTTTCAGCATAATTTCCTCCTTGATTAAATTGTAAAAATTATTATTTAATTTACTTTAATTTAACCCTAGCATAAGAGGAAGAAAAAGAAAAGGGAGGGCAATAATAGAATAAATTTTTTTATTAACCACCCCTTAGTCCCCTCTTGACCCCGCCTTTCGCGAAAAGCGGGGCGAGAAAAGGAGGGGAGACCCTACTTTCCAAAATACCATTTTAAAATTTCTTTAGCTACTGGGACAGCGGTTTTGTCGCCGCCGCCACCATTTTCAATTAAAATCGTTAACACGATTTCTGGATTTTCATAAGGCGCAAAAACTGTAAACCAAGCATGTGGATCTTTGCCTCCGCCAACTTGAGCAGTTCCAGTTTTACCTGCGCTAGTAAATGGCAAATCATTTAAATATCTTGCTGATCCACTAGTCACAGCTTGACGTAAACCTTGTTTAATAATTGAAATATTTTCTTGATTTATAAAATCCTGTTTAATTATCTCAGCTTTTCCAACAACTAATTTGGGTTTATAAAAAATACCATTATTAGCAATAATTGAAGTCAAATTATTAATCTGTAAAGGTGTAACTAATAAATCACCTTGACCAATTGACAAATGATAAGTATCTCCAATATACCAATCTTCATTTTTAACTTGTTTTTTCCATTCTCTACTTGGCAAAAAGCCTTCAGCTTCACCTGGCAAATCAACTCCCAGCATCTTTCCAAATCCAAATTTTTTTGCATATTTTGTAATTTTTTCTAAACCTAAACCTTTAAAATCCTTGTAACCTCCTCCAATATAATAAAAAAAAGTATTAACTGATTCAGACAAAGCCTTTGTAACTGTTGTTTTTCCATGCCCGCCAGCTTTCCAATCTGGATAATACCAAACATTAATTTTAATACCACCTAAACTTAAAATTGATGTCCAGCGCGAAATTATTTTCTCTTCTAATGCCGCTATTGCCATCATTGGTTTAATAGTTGAGCCAGATGGATATTCACCAGAAATAACACGATTAAATAATGGTTGGTCTTTGTCTTGTAAAACAGAATTTAATTGCATTGCATACTCTTTTGGATCATTAAATATATTGTTATCAAAACCAGGCAATGAAACTAGAGCCAAAATTTCACCAGTTTGAGGATCTTGAGCAACAACAGCTGCTTTACGGTGATTAATTTTTTGCAATTGAGACTTTAAAACTTCAGTTATTTTTTTATTTAATTCAGCATCTAAGCTTAAATGCAAATCCTTTCCAGCTATAGCTGTTAATGAATTTAAAATTTTAACAATTTGACCTTGAGCATTAATTTCATATTCAATTTTGCCATGCTGACCACGGAAATCTTTTTCATAATTTTTTTCTAAACCAGCTCTGCCTATTAAATCAGTAAAATAATAATTTTGGTCTCTTAATCTTATCCATTCATCTTGATTAATTTTTCCTAAATAACCTAAAATATGGCTTAAATTTTGATCATAATATTTTCTACGCGAACTTAACTGCACCTTAAATTCTGGATAATTTAAACTATTGCTTTTAATTATCATTGCTGTGGCATAGTCAATTTCCAGAGCAATAAAATCAGCTTGACTGCCTGGCATTTGTTCATTAACTTGAAATATAATCTCATCTTCAGTTAACTGAGTTAATAAAATAATTTTATTAATAAAATCTGATACATCTTTTTTTTTCTCCCAAATTGTTTTATCAAATAATAAATTAAATTTTGGAATATTATCTGCTAATTTTGTTCCTAAACGGTCATAAAAAATTCCGCGTGGAGCTGGTAAAATTTCAGTTTTAATGCGATTATCTTCAGCAATAGCATAAAATTCAGATCCTTTAAAAACTTGTATGTAAAACACCCTAGCTATTAAAAAAAATACTAATAAAAAAGCTATTAAAAAAAATATGCTTAATCTGCTTTCTGAAATAGTTTTGCTTAAACTGCTAGTATATTTTTTATCAATCATAAAACCATCGCCAGCATCATTTGTATCTGGCAAATTAAAACCATTGTTATTGCTTAATGTTGAATCTGGAGTTATGAATGGATTCTTCATAATGGTTGTATTTTAACAAAAAGGTCAGCTATTGACAATTTGTTTTTTCTTTTTGTCATCCCGAGCAACTTTTAGGACACTAGGAGCCGAGGGATCTCTTAAATGTGGAATAACAAAGTTTAAGGGATTCCTCCGCTCCTAGCGACCCTAGTTGCCGGTCGGAATGACAAAGGAATAAAAACTAAAACCCACAACCCCAGCTAGCTTTACATCGCTGGGTTTTTTTATTTCGTAATTATGTCGTAATTACGTCGTAATTACGCTTGAATTTTAATAATAAAAATGGTAAATTATTATTATGGACAAGACAAAAATCATATTCTGGGGAACGCCAGAATTTGCAGAAATAATTTTAGAAAAATTAATTCAAGATAAAAATCTTGAAATCTTAGCTGTGGTTACTGCTCCAGATAAACCAGTTGGAAGAAAACATGTTTTAACTCCCTCCCCAACAAAAATTTTGGCTAAGAAAAATAATATAAAAATTTTACAGCCAGAGAAATTGGATGAGGAATTTATTAAAAAATTAAAAAAAAATATTAACCACCCCTTAGTCCCCTCCTTGAAAAGGAAGGGAGACTCTAACATCCCTGATTTAAATATAGTTGTTGCTTATGGAAAAATAATTCCTTTAAAAATACTAAATATTCCTAAATATAAATCAATTAATATACATCCATCTATTTTGCCTAAATATCGCGGGGCATCGCCAATTCAAACTGCCTTATTAAATGGAGACAAGAAAACTGGAGTAACAATTATGCAAATGGATGAAAAAATGGATCATGGAGAAATAATTTCTAAATTACAAATTACAATTTCCAATAATGATAATTATAAAATATTAGCTGAAAAATTAGCAGAATTAAGCGCTAAATTATTAATTAAAACTATTCCAGAATATATTTCTGGAAAAATACAGCCAGCTGAACAAGAACATAATAAAGCAAGTTTTTGTAAAATTATAAAAAAACAAGATGGTGAAATAAATTGGGAAAATAATGCTGAACAAATTTTTAATCAATCACGGGCGTTTTGTGAATGGCCTGGAATATTTTCACAGCTAACAATTAACAATAAACAGCTAACAATTAAATTTATTGAAATAAAATTAACTAATTTAAAATCTAATAAACCAGTTAGTGATTTTTTTGTTAAAAATAAACAACTTTTTATAACTTGTGGAAATAATAGTGTGTTGGAAATAATTCAGCTCCAACCTGAAGGCAAAAAAATTATGAATGCGGGGAGTTTTATTAATGGATTCCTGTCATCCCTGCGGAGGCAGGGATCCATTTAAAATAAATAATAATTAACACTATCACATATATGGCAAAGTTTGATAAATATTATTTTGTCTATATCCTGGCTAGTAAAAGAAATGGAACCTTATACATTGGAATGACTTCAGATTTAATAAATAGAGTAGAAGAACATAAGAGTAAAGAAATTGAAGGATTTACTAAAGAATATAATGTAGATAAATTAGTTTATTATGAAACATATTATTATGTAAATGATGCAATAACAAGAGAAAAACAAATGAAAAAATGGAAAAGACAATGGAAGATTAAATTAATTGAAGAAGAAAATCCTGATTGGAATGATTTGTATAATGAGTTGTTTTGATAATTATTTATTGGATCTTTATCCTGGATCCCTGCCTCCGCAGGGATGACAGGTGGTAGCAATTTGTATAATAAGTAGAGAATATAGAGATGGCAAAAAAAAAGATTGACAAAATTTAAAAAATAAATTAAGCTAAAAATAATTAATTAAATTTTCACAAATCAAAAATAGGAGGTTTTATGACAGAAAAAAAATTAAATAAAATTATTGGATTAGATGAATTAGAAAGAACATGCACCAACGATGAAATTCGTGAGAGCATAAAAAATGCTCGCATTCTGACATTTAACATTCAGCAAAAATTAGAACCGCACGACATAACAAGTTATAATGATCTAAAAATAAGGTTGGAAAGTTACCTAGAAATGGTAAGAAATCAAATATTTTTAAACCAAGAATAGTAAGATTGAAATAAAAAATTTAAAGCCGTTCAAAATTGAACGGCTATTTTTATTTTTTATTAAAATTTGGTATAATAATTTTGTTAATTAATAATAAAAAATTATGCGCAAAATTCTAATATTTACTATTACACTAATTATCTTATTTACGCCGTTATTTACAGTAAATGCTGCAAGTTTTAATCCAAACTACATTTTATCTGACCATGATTTAACAGATTATGCATCAATGAATAGTCAAGAAATTAAAAACTTTTTAATTGATAAAGGCGGAACTTTGGGAAAAGCAGCAGATATGAGTGTTAAAATGTATATTTATCAAATTATTTACAATGTTTCGCGCTTATACAAAATTAATCCTAAATATGTATTAACTCTTTTGCAAAAAGAGCAAAGTTTAATAACTGATCCAACACCAAGCAAAGGTCAACTTGATTGGGCTACTGGTTATGGTTGTCCAGATGGTGGAGGTTGTAATTCTAAATATCAAGGCATTGCAAATCAAATTGATTGGGGCGCCGGAGCTATGCGCTATTATTTGGATAATCCAAATGAATTTAAATATCAAACTGGTCAAACTTATACAATTGATAATCAACTAGTTACTATAGCTAATGATGCAACTCGCGCGCTTTATATTTACACTCCGCATCTTCATGGAAATCAAAATTTGCACACTTTATGGAATAATTGGTTTTCTCTAAATTATCCTGATGGTTCATTACTGCAAAATGCAACTGATGGTGGAATTTGGTTAATTCAAAATGGTCAACGCAGAGGTTTTACATCTAAATCAGTTTTTGCTTCCCGTTATTCATTTGATAAGGTCATAACTGTTAAAGCATCTGATTTAGAAAATTATAATATTGGTCAGTCAATTAAATATGCAAACTATTCTTTACTTCAAACTCCTGGCAAAAAAATTTATTTATTAGTTGATGATATGCTTAAGCCAATTAATTCATGGGATACTTTTAAATTTTTAGGATTTAATCCTGAAGAAATTGATGAAGTCGAAGAAAATGAAATTTCAGGTTATGTTTTAGGTGAATCTATTACAATTGAATCAGCTTACCCAACTGGCGCATTATTGCAAGATAATACAACTGGTGGAGTATATTTTGTTCAACACGGAATTAAACATCCGATTTTAGCGCGAGAAGTGCTAAAAAATTATTATACTAATAAAAAATTAATTTCTGTTAGACCAGAAGAGTTAGAAAAATATACAACTGGCAATGCTGTTCAAATTCCAGATGGAGAATTAGTAAAAACTCCTGATAGCCCAAATGTATATTTTATTTCAAATAATTTAAAACGCTTAATTGCTTCAGGTGAAGTTTTTGAAAGCTTAGGATATAAATGGAAAAATATTATTCAAGTTCCTCAAAATATTTTAGATTTACATAAACTAGGTGATGAAATAAATATTGAAAATTAATTTTATGTTAACCTTTGCTTCAATTTGCCCACATCCTCCTATTTTAATTCCAACAATTGGTCAGGATAACTTAGAACAAATAAAAAAAACTCAAACAGCAATGCAAGAGTTAGGTCAAGATTTTTATTCTATTAAGCCTGATATAATTTTAGTTATTTCTCCACATGGAAATTTAATGACACAGGCTTTTACTTTAAACACTGCTTTAGAAGTAAAAGCAAACTTTAAAAATTTTGGAGATTTAGATACTGAATTAAAATTTAAAACTGATATTGCTTTTGCTCATCAAATTAAAGAAGCATTAGAAACAAAATTTTCTATACAATTAATTAATCAAATTGAATTAGATCATGGAGCAAGTGTTCCTTTGTATTATTTAAATAAAAAATTATCTGCTAAAATTATTACTTTAGGCCATTCTTCGCAAGATTTAAAAACTCAATTAAAATTAGGCAAGGAACTATCTGAAATTATTCATTCTTCAGATAAAAAAATTGCTGTTGTTGCATCTGGCGATTTATCACATGCTTTATCATCTGATTCTCCAGCAGGATATAGTCCTGAAGGCAAAAAATTTGATAAAAATCTAATTAAATTAATACAAAAAAAAGATATAAAAAATATCTTGAAATTTGATAAAAAATTAATTGAAGAAGTTGCTGAATGTGGCTTAAAATCTATTGTAATTTTGTTAGGAATTATAAATGAACACAATTATACTCCGCAAATTTTATCTTATGAAAGCCCCTTTGGAGTTGGTTATTTGGTTTGTAATTTTGAATTAAATAAATAAAAATAAATTTATTCTTTAATTATTTTATCAATTAATCCATATTTTTTAGCTTCTTCAGCTGTCATAAAATAATCTCTGTCTGTATCATTTTCAATTTTATTAATTGATTGGCCAGTATGTTTGGCCAATATTTTATTTACACGATCTTTGACTCTTAAAATATGTTCAGCGCGAATTTTAATATCAATAGCTTGGCCTTCAGTTCCTCCCATTACTTGATGCAATAAAACTTCAGAATTTGGTAAACTAAACCGTTTACCCTTTTTTCCAGAAGCTAATAAAAAAGCACCCATTGAAGCAGCTACTCCTAAACAAATTGTTGACACATCGCATTTAACATATTGCATTGTGTCATAAATTGCCATGCCTGAAGTCACAGAACCACCAGGTGAATTTATATATAATTTAATATCTTTTTTTGCATCTTGTGATTCCAAAAACAACATTTGAGCAATGATTGTATTAGCAATAACATCATTAATAGGAGCACCTAAAAAAATTATTCTTTCTTTTAATAATCTAGAATAAATATCATAGGCTCGTTCGCCAAATTGTGATTTTTCAATTACTGTTGGGATTAAGTTCATATTTTTTATTATAATAGCTTTTCTATGTCTTTGCAAGTAAATCCTGCTGATTTTTTATGTCCTCCTCCGCCATATTTTTTAGCAATAGCTTCTACATCAACATCATCACGATTTGTTCGCAAACTTCCTTTAAATGTTCCATCTGGTTGTTCTTTTAAAACTAATGTTCCTTTTACATTATCCAAAGTGTTTAAATAGTTGTTTAAATAAATCAAATCATCATTATGAGCTTTGAACTTTTCTAAATCCTCTTGCCAAATTACTGTAGTTGCTAATCCATTGTCTTTATTTACTTTTAATCTAGACAAAGCTAAACCACACATTTTTAAGCTTTTCACTGATGGATTTTTATAAATATTTTTTAAAATTAAATTTAATCTTCCGCCAGTTTTAACTAATTCAGCAGATGCATTTAAAGTATTATGAGTTGTATTAGAATAATGAAAACAATTTGTATCAGTTATTAAACCCATTAACAAACAAGTTGATAAAGTTGAATCAAATTTTACTTTTAAATATTTAAAAAAATTATATAAAATTTCACTTGTTGATGAGATATTTAAATCAATTAGATTAATATGCCCAAAATTATTATTTGAAACATGATGATCAATGTTTATAATTTTTGGTTTAATTAAATTTTTATTTAGAATTTTTTCTAAATTACTTCGTTTAAAATCCCCACAATCTAAAATTATAACTGCATCAAAATCTTTTTTTAATAATTCATATTCATTAGTTTTTATTTTATTAAAAAATGGTAAAAAGCCAAAATCTTTTGGCAGATTTTTGTCATTGATAAAAATCTGGATGTTGGCTCCTGGCTGTGCCTGGAGCCTGCTTGTTTTTAAATAATAATAAAAACCTAACAATGAACCTAAGGCATCACCATCTGGACGGATATGAGTGACAATTAAAATATTTTCTGAAGAATTTAAAATATTTTCAATTTGAATGTATGTTTTTTCATGATTTTGCATAAAATTTCCTCCCCTCCTTTTCAAGGAGGGGCTGGGGGTGGTTAATAAATAATACTACCATCCATTCCTTGACATGTCAATTAAACTTGTGCTATACTTCTAAATACATAAATAACTTACAAATCTAACTTTTTGGAGGTAGTATGAAAAAGATATTGGTTGTTGATGATGAAGAAACAAACCGCAAACTATATCAACGTATGCTTGGATTAAAAGGACATGTTGTGGATACAGCGGAAAATGGTATTGAAGCACTTGAAATATTAAAAAACAATAATTTTAATTTTGATATTGTTTTAACAGATATTGACATGCCAAAAATGGATGGATTTGCATTGATATCCAATATAAAAAATAAAAAAAATGTAAAAGTAATTTTCATGACTGGTCTTCCTGAAAAACACGAAAAAACACGAAAAGCTAAGTTTCCAAAATGCAAAATGTTAGGAAAACCTTTTTACGCAAAAGAATTGATAAATTTATTATAATTATAAAAAATTAAACCAACAAACCCACAGAAATTTTTCTGCGGGTTTTTTATTACTACCTCCCCCTAACCCCCTCCTAGTCAGGAGGGGGAAAATATTTTAAATATTAAACAACTTTTTTACATTTTCTGTTGTTTGATTACAAACTTCTTCATAACTAGTTTCTTTTATTTCAGCGATTTTGCGAGCCACAAATTCAACATACTGTGGCTTATTTTTTTCTCCTCTATATGGTTCTGGTGTTAAATATGGAGCATCAGTTTCAATTAAAATTTTATTTAATGGAATTTTTTTAACAACTTTTTGCAATTCTTGAACTGATTTATTTTTAAATGTAACAATTCCTGTAAAGCCAATATAAAAGCCAAGATCAATAAATTTTTGAGCGATTTCTAAATTAGAGCCAAAGCAATGGATAACGCCGTTTATGCTGGATCCCTGCCTCCGCAGGGATGACAGAGGAGAAGATAAAATTTCTAAAATATCTAAATATGCATCTTGAGGATTTTCTTGCGAGCCGCGGGCGTGCAAAATTATTGGTAAATCATTTTTCTCGGCAAAATCTAATTGCTGAATAAAAACTTGTTTTTGCAATGTTTTGTTTTCTAAACTATGAAAATAATCTAAACCTATTTCGCCTATAGCTATAATTTTAGATTTATTATTATCAACTAATTCCTGATATTTATCTTGATCAAATAAATTAGATGAGTGGATTGGATGCAAACCAATTGACGCGTAAATATTTTTATTAATATATTGATTGGCAATTTCTATTGCTTTTCTAGATGTGTCAATTTGCGAGCCAATATTAATAACGCCGATTTCTTTATTTAAGCAATCAACTATTATATTTCTATATTCATCTTTAAAAGATGAGAAGTTTAAGTGACAATGGGAATCAAAAAGCATTTTAAAAATTTATTATTAATTTTGCCTGTTCAAATAATTCTGGTAATAATGGCATTAACCATGTGCCAATTTCAAATAAATATTTTGCTACTTGTGAAGCTTTAATTGCTGAAATTAAAAAACCAGCAAATGGAAATTTAATTACAAAAACCAATAACACACCTAAAATAATTCCACCTTGAATTAAACCAAAAATTAATCCTGTAATACGATTTATTGTTTTTAAAAATGGAATTACTGAAAGTAAATTGAAAAATTTATTAATTAATGAAAATATTAGACTAACTAATCTACTAATAATTATAAAAATTAGTGAAAATATAATTATTCTAATAGTATTTTCGCCAATTCCAAATGGCAAGCCAACAAAATCAGCTAATAATTGAAAATAATTAGCTGCTATTATAATACCTAAAATTGTTCCAACTAAAGATCCAATTGAACGAATTAAGCCAAAAAAGAATCCAGCAAAGGCAAAGAAGAATAAAATAATTATTAAAATAAAATCTAGGATTGTTAGTGTCATAAAATAAATTTAAATTCTAGGAAATAAAATCTCACTTTTTTTAATTTGTTTTTCTATAAATTGCTTAATAATTTTTTCAGAAATTTCTGGCATAAATGGCTGTAATAATTCGGCAACATTTAAAATATTTTGCGCAATTGGTTCTAAAATATTTTTTATTTCAACTTTATCTTTTAATTTCCATGGTTGTTTTTTTGTTATAATTTCATCACATTCACGCAATTTTTGCCATAAGACTTCTAAGGCTTCATTAAATTTATATTCTTGTATTTTAGTATTAAAATTATTGATTAAATTTTTATCTGAATTTTTTTTTATTTTTACTTCTATATTATTCTTTTCTAATAAATTAGAAACTCTGGCAACAAGA
>CAZAVD010000030.1:0-10604 GCA_964488715.1 uncultured Gammaproteobacteria bacterium
CGTAGATTTCCAAATTTATTAGACCAAATTTTTATTCAATTAAAATTTTATAATTTTTTTCCAAATAGAATATTTGCTATAAAAAAATATTTTATGCTGGATTTTGATCATAATAAAATTAAAGAAGTAGATCAAATAATGGGAGCTGCAATGCTAATAAAAAAACAAGTTTTTGATAAAATCGGTTTATTAGATGAAAACTTTTGGGCAATTTTTGAAGAAGTGGATTTTTGTAAAAGAGCAAAAGATGAAGGATATAAAATTTATTTTTATCCAGAATGTCAGATAATTCATCATAAAGAGCAAAGTTTTAAGCAAATGGCTAGCTTGAAAAAGCAAATAAATTTTAATAGATCTTTATATTATTATTTTAAAAAACACAAGCCATTTTCACAGTTTTTAATTTTATGGCTCTTGCAACCAATTAATTTATTTTTGACTTTTATAGATAATATTTTTAAAATTAGAAAATATTTTGGCAAGAAAAAGGATTTATGATTAACAGGATATGACCTGTTCAGAACTTGTTTTTGTCGGAACGAAGTGGAGCTGTTCGGAACTTTTTTGAAAAAACAAAAAACAAAATAAAAAATATTTTGAAAATAAAAAAGCCCATGATGCCAAACCTAATTAACAAAAACCTATTAAAAACAACATTTATATTCCTAATCTTAGCAGAAATTTTGTCGTTTTTTGGTTGGATGTTGCCAGAATTTAATTTAATTTGTTTTTTTGTGATTTTATTTTTAGCTTTAATTTTAAGTTTGAAAAAACTAGAATATGGAATTTATATTTTATTTGCTGAATTATTTATTGGCTCAAAAGGATATTTGTTTAGTTTGGGAATTAGTGATGTTGTGATTTCAGTAAGAATTGGGTTGTTTTTAGTAGTGTTTTCTGTTTGGTTTTATCGTTTTCTTTTTTGTCATTCCGACCGGCAGTTAGGGTCGTTAGGAGCGGAGGAATCTCTTAAGTGTGGAATTACACATTTAAGAGATCTCTCGGCTCTTAAAGTCCTAAAAGTCGCTCGAGATGACAAAAAAAAAGGTTTAGAAAAATATTTTTTTGCGTTAGCAATTATAATTCTCTGGGCACTCATCTGGGGAATAATTCAAGGAAATAATTTTGGTAATGTGTTTTTTGATTTTAATAATTGGTTATATTTTTTGTTAATTTTTCCTGTTTATTGTGTTGCGAAAAATAATGATAAATTTTTAAAAAATATTTTATCTATTTTAATTGCTTGTGTTGTATGGATTGGAATTAAGTCTTTAATTTTATTATATATTTTTTCACATGAATTTATTTGGGCATTGCCAGAAGTTTATAAATGGGTAAGAGATACTGGCATCGGAGAAGTTACGCGTGCGTCAGGTAATTTTTACCGCATATTTATTCAATCACAGATATATTCACTCTTTTTGTTTTTTATTCTCCTCCCAATTTCCAATTTCCAATTTCCAATTTCCAAACAAATTTCAAATTCTAAATTAAAAATTAAAAAGAATATTATTTATTATTTATTATTAATAATCTGTTTAATAATAATTCTAATTTCTTTCTCTCGTAGCTATTGGGTGGCTTTAATTATTGCGTTATTAATTTATTTTTTTATTATATTATTTAAAAAAATTAAATTTCTAGACTTTTTAAAAATAAATGCTAAGATAGCATTAGTTGCAATAGCAAGCTTTATATTGGTTTTTTCAGTTATAAATCTACCACCTAAAACAGGAACAGGAGATTTATCTAGTTTACTTAGCAAACGCGCTACAGAAATAGAAGCAGCAGCATCTTCGCGCATGAATCAACTTAAACCATTATTACAAGAAATTGCTAAGCACCCAATAATTGGTTCTGGTTTTGGGACAACTGTTACATACAAAAGTGATGATCCACGAATTTTAGGAAATTACACATCATATGCTTTTGAGTGGGGATATCTAGACATGATACTTAAGTTTGGGGTGTTGGGGATGGCTGTCTATTTGATTTTAATTGTTGGTATTTTAAAACGGTTGCTAATTTCCAATTTCCAATTTCCAATTTCCAATAAAATTATAAATTCTATGAATTTAGGTTTTGCTTTGGCATTAATTGCTTTATTAATTGTTAATATTTTTAGTCCATATTTAAATCACCCTCTTGGAATTGGATTTATAATTATTCTTTCAGTATTATGACATTATCAATCTGTATTACAACTTGGAACTCAATGAAATTTATTAAAGATTGTTTGGAATCTATTTTTCAACAAAGTATTTGGTTTGCAGATAATGATATTAAGATTGCAGTTAATATTGTTGATAATGGATCACAAGATGAAACAGTGGATTTTATTCGTAAAAATTATCCGCAAGTCCATATTTTAAAAAATATAAATAATCTTGGATTTTGCAAGCCATATAATCAGGCAATAAAAATGCATTATACTGACTGGGTTTTGGTAATGAATCCTGATGTGATTTTAGAAAAAGATTTTTTAGAAAAAATATTATTAGTTGCTAAAAAATCAAAACCAGAGGTGGGTTCTTTAGGGGGAAAAATTTTAAAAGTTGAAAATATAATGGAAGACGATGGTTTATTAACAACATTTAAATCAGATAAAATTGATTCTTTTGGTTTGGAAATTAAAAAATCTAGACAAGTTAAAAATATTGGTGAAAATGAAATTGATAAAGGACAGTTTGATGAAATGCAACAGGTTTTTGGTTTTTCAGGAGCTTGCGTTTTGTATCGTAGAGAAGTTTTAGAAGATATAAAAATTAAACAAGAATATTTTGATGAGGATTTTTTTGCATATCAAGATGATTTTGATATTTCTTATCGTTTGCAGATTTATGGTTGGCAAGCAATGTTTGTTGCTTCTGCAAAAGCATACCATTTTCGTTCAACTAGCCTGCACACGCTAAAGCCATGGCATTTTTGGAAAATTATAAAAGCGCGCCGTTCTAAATCAAAAATTATAAATTATCATTCTTATAAAAATCATTTATGTGTTTTAGTTAAAAATGAATTTTTTGAAAATTTTTTAAGTCATTTGCCTCACATTTTGTGGTTTGAATTTAAAAAGATTATTTTTTTAATATTTTTTGATTTTGATTTTAAAACTTTATTTGGTTTAAAAGAATTTTTTAAATTATTACCTAAAATGCGTGCAAAAAGAAAAATAATAATGAGCAGAAGAAAAGTCAGCTCAGAATATATTAGATCATTTTATAAATAATATGAAACTGTCAATAATAATTTTAAATTATAAAACAAAAAATTTAACTAAACAGTGTTTAAAAAACATTGTTAATTTAAATTTAGCGTTTAAATATGAAATTATTGTAGTTGATAATAACTCAAATGATGGTATAGAAAAGATAATGCGTGAGCATTTTCCAATTTTTAAATTTATTCAAACTAAAAAAAATAAAGGAATGGGTGCTGGAAATAATGTTGGAATTTCAGCATCTCAAGGTGAGTATGTTTTAATTTTAAATCCAGATGTTGTTGTTTTAGAAAATTCTATTGAAAATTTATTAGAGTTTATTGAAAATAATCCTAAAATTGCTTGTGTTGCTCCGAAATTGCTTTATCCTAATAAAACTTACCAACAATCAAGATATTGTTTTCCAGAATTTTTTATGCCAGCTTTAATCCGCACACAATTAAATAAATTTGGTGAAAAAAAATTAGATAAATATTTTATGAATGATATTTCCACAGATCAAGCTCATAAAGTTGATTGGGCGCGAGGAAGTGTTTTAATGTTTAGAAAAAATGTTTTAGATCAAGTAAAAGGTTTTGATGAAAGATATTTTATGTATTTAGAAGATACTGATTTGTGTCGTAAAATTTGGCAAACCAAAAATGAGGTTTGGTATGTGCCAAGTGCAAAAATGATTCATTATTATTTTCGTGAATCTGGAGGAAGTGTTTGGGTAAAAGATTTATTTAAAAAAATGGCATGGGTTCATATTGGCTCGTGGTTAAAATATTTTATAAAATGGAGAAGAATGGTATAATTAATTTATGTTATTTAAAAAATTTAAAGCTTTTTTTATTGTTTTAATTTGTCTGGCAGTTTTAGCATCGCCTTTTTTTATTTTTAATTTAAAAGCAGAAAATGATTTTGATTATTTAAAAATATATAATGCTCAAACTTTGGCTTTAGAAAAATCAATTGCATTGTTTGGAAGTGCGCGAGGATATTCAATTTCAACTATTGATTTAGGTGGCGACGGACAGAAAGAAATTTTAATTAGCGCTGGACCAGGAGAAAAACCTTGGGTAAAGATTTTGCGTTCAGATGGATCAATAATTAATGAATTTTTAGTTTATGCAGATAATTTTAAAGGCGGAGTTGAAATCTCTGGTTGTGATTTTGATGCTGATGGCAGAGGTGAAATTTTAACTGGGGTTCGTTCTAAAGGAGGGGCTCATATTAGAATTTTTGATGGTTTTGGAAAGCCAAAAATAAATCAAGGATTTTTTGCTTTTCAAGATAATTTAAATTATGGCGTTCAAATTACTTGTTTAGATATTAATGGAGACAAAAAAGACGAAATTGTTGCTATAGGAAATGAAGATAAGCAAAAACAAATTAAAATTTTTAATGCATTAGGAAATTTATTGCAAACAAAAAATTTGGATTTTTCAGCTAAAAATTTGAGTTTATCAAGTGTAGATTTGGGCGGAGATGGTATTGAAGAAATTTTAGTTAGCGCAGGATTAGGTGATAGTCCAAAAGTACAAATTTATAGAGGGGATTTAAGTTTAATAAATGAATTTTTTGTTTATAATGAAAGTTTTAAAGGTGGAGTTAGTTTAATTGGCGGAGATGTTGATGAAGATAAAAAAGATGAAATCATAGTTGTGCCAGGTATTGGAGGTAATGCGCATTTACGAATTTTAAATGGTTTTGGTCAGGAAAAAATTACAGATAGATCTTTCATATTTGACAAAAATTTTAAATTTGGATTAGATATATCTTTAGGAGATATTGATGGTGATAATGAAGTAGAAATTTTAACTTTACCGCGTAATTTACCAACTGGAAATTCTAATTTATATAAATATATTGACATTGATGTGTCAGATCAGAGTTTTAAATATTATCAAAATGGTGTTTTAATTGATGAAATGCAAACTTCAACAGGAAAACCAGCAACACCAACACGATTTGGAGAGTTTACTGCATTTTCTAAATATGAAATGGCTTATGGTTATGCTGATGGGGTTAAATGGGGGATGCCGTATTTTATTGGTTTTTATATGTCAGGTGGTTTAGAAAATGGAATTCATGAATTGCCTTTTTTAAATGGAAATAGAGAAGGGGAAAGAAGTTTGGGTCAAGCTGTTTCTCATGGTTGTGTGCGATTGCAAATTGGTCCAGCTAAACAAGTTTATGATTGGGTAGAAATTAATAAGACACAAATTATTGTGCATAAGTAACCTCACCCCAGCCCTCTCCTAGTCAGGAGAGGGAGGAGAATTTTATGATAAATAAAAAATTTATACAACAACTTAAAAAAGATTATGACAAAAGTGAAATTGAGCGCCGTAGAATTATTAGTGGATCAAATCCTATTTTACATGATTCAAAACGAGTAATTTTCGCTTTACATCGCAATGATTTTAATAAAGCTAAAAAAAGTTTAACTGAAATTGAAAAAAGTTTAATTAAAATGGAAAAAGATTTTGGTTTTGATCGCTTAAGTAAAGAAGGCGCATATAAAGCAGCTACAGAGGAATTTGTGGAAGCTAAAATGTTTTATTTGGTATTGACAAATAAAAAAATTGACAAAATTAAAAATATTAGCTTAAATTTAGATAGTTATATTGGTGGTGTTTGTGATTTAACTGGTGAGCTTGTGCGAAAAGCTACAAATTTGGCTTCACAAGGCAAAATGAATGAAGTTTCTGAAATTAAAAAATTAATAGAAGAAATTTTAGCTGAATTAGTTGAGTTTGATATTACTGGTTATTTACGTACTAAATATGATCAAGCTAAAAATAACTTGCGTAAAATTGAGCAAGTTAATTATGAAATTAAAATTAGAAAATAAAAATAAAATAACAAGCGTACTTACGACGTAATTACGTCGTAAGTACATCGTAAGTACATACCAAACTTTAAAAAATTAAATTAGGGAGGAAATGAAATGAATTTGATTCGAAAAAAGTTTACAGGGAAAGTTTTTTTTGGAACTGGATGCTCATCTCTTTTAAAAGAAAATATTTGTAAGAGATTAAGAATAAAACCAGGTAAAGTTAAAATAAAAACTCAAAATGATGGCGAACTTTGGGTTAAATATTGTGAAAATATTCGTGGTTATGATGTTTATATTGTTCAACCAACACATATGCCTTATCGTAATTTTTTTGAACTTGTAACATTGGCTGACGCAGCTTTAAGATCTTCCGCTGGACAAATCACATTAGTAGTTCCATATTTATTACATACTCGCCAAGAAAGAAAGGATGAACCAAGAGTTGCATTGACTGCGAAGTTGGGAACTAAGTTTATATCTGTTTCAGGTGCTGATAGAATCTTATTACTGGATTTACATGCCCCTGCTATTCAGGGTTTTTTTGATGAAAATGTTATAAGAGTTGATGAAATTTATGCATCTATTGAGTTTATGAAGATTATTAATGGAAGCATAAAAATTAACCCAAAAGAAACAGTTTTTATTTCTCCGGACATTGGCGCTATTAGGAAGGCTCGTTTTTTTGCTGAAAAATTTGGAGCAGGTTTAGCTTTTATTGATAAAAAAAGAACAGACCACGGGCAATCAGACAGTCTTTCTGTCACTTTAGAAATTGGCGACACATTGAAAGGGAAAATTGGCATATTTATTGATGATTTAGTAGATACCGGAGGTAGTTTAGTCAAAGCAGCAACTTTGGTAGCAATGGAAGGCTGTAAAAAAGTCTATGCATTTGTTACACATCCTGTTTTATCTAAAGATGCAATTAGAAATATAGAAGATTCAAAAATTGATGAGTTTTTTATAACAGATTCAATTTCAAGAGATTTATCTTTGTCAAGTAAAATAAAAGTTGTTTCACTTGGTAGTTTGTTTGGTGATTCAATTAGAATTACAAATCAAGAACACGGTTCATTGTCTGTACTTTTTTAAAACACACATCCCAAGACTTTTTTGTTTTGGGATTTTTATTTAAAGTTATAAAAATATTATTCTACAGATATAAACGATTATTTAGAGACTATTATTGTTATTTATAGAGTTATTTCTAGAAAAATTTATATCAACAAATGCTACGATCGTAGCATTTGTTGATATAATATTTATAGGTTAGTTTTATTATGTTTTTGTTTAATTTTATTTTTTCTGATAGAATTTATTTATAACTAAAAAATAAATGCATATTAAAGTTAATAAATCAAAAAAAAGATTACAACTGATTAATAACGGAGCAGTTGTTTTTGATTTTCCTTGCGCAATAGGTAAAGTTAAAGGAAAAAAAGAAAAAGAAGCTGATTTAAAAACTCCAGAAGGAGAATATAAAATAGTGGTTAAAAATCCAAAAAGCAAATATTTTTTATCGCTTGGCTTAAATTATCCAAATATCCAGGATGCTCAAAATGGTTTTGAAAAAGGATTAATATCTAAACAAGAAAGAGATCAAATTATTAAAGCTCAAAAAGAAAATTTAATAATTCCTTGGAACACACAACTCGGAGGAGAAATATATATTCATGGCAATTTAAATAATAGCAAAAATTATACTCTTGGCTGTATTAAAATTTCAGATGAAAATATGAAAAAATTATATGGTATAGCGTATGTTGGTTTGAAAGTGGTTATAAAATAAAACTAGCTATGCAAAAGAATTGATAATTTCAATCATTTTTTCGCCAGAATAGTCTATAAAAATTTTGTTTATATTTTCACTTAGTTGTTTTTGTTTATTTTTGTCTTGCAATAAATTTTGTATTTCTTGAATTAACTTATTTGGAGTTAATTCTTTTTGTTTTAAATAAATACATGCATTTTTATTTGCAAAATATTTTGCATTATCTTCTTGATGTGAATTTGGAATAGGAATAATAATTACTGGTTTTTTTAAATATGCTAATTCTGTTAAAGAAGATAAGCCAGCGCGTGTAATGACTAAGTCAGCAGAATTAATTGCATTAAATATTTCATTATCTAAAAATTCAAAAGATTTGTAATTATTATTTATTATTTTTTTATTATTTTTGTCTTTTCCAGTTAAATGAATTATATTACAAAATTTTGTTAATTCATCTAAACTAGCCCAGGTTAGTTGATTAATTTTTAAAGCACCTGTTCCTCCTCCCATTATTAAAACTATAGGTAGTTGATTTTGAAATTTGAAATTTAGATTTTTTTTGGAAATTGTATCTTGGAAATTGGAAATTGACCTAATTGGATTTCCAATTAAAACAGTTTTTTTGCTAGAAAAGTTTTTTAAAGAAACATCAAATGCCACAGTAATTTTTTTAGCAAATAAAGCCATTAACTTATTGGCTAAACCAGGCCTTACATCTTGTTGATGAATTATAACTGGAATTCGTAGCAACCATCCAGCCCAAGCCACTGGCACAGCCACAAATCCTCCAGCTGATAAAATTATATTTGGTTTAAATTTTAAAATAATAAAAAAAGACTGCCAAAAAGCAAATTTAATTTTAATTAAATCTAAAATATTGCGTAAATCAAAATAGCGACGCAATTTTCCAGAAATAATTGGTTTAAATTTAATATCAGCTTTTTCAATAATTTTTTTTTCAGGACCATTTTTTGTCCCCAACCATAGAGCTTTTATTTTTTCTTTTTTAATTAATTGTTGATGTATGGCAATTAATGGACTAACTGAACCCATTGTGCCACCACCAGAGTAGAGAATCTTCATGAGAATTTTTAAATTTTATAATTTTGTAATTTTTAAATAAATCTAAATTTTTAATTTCTAAACATTAGCAATTTCTTGAGATTTTTGCAAATATTAAAGTTAATTCATGGGCTTCTTTCCATAATTTTCTACACTCTTCTGTTTTTTTGGACATAGCGACTACTAGCATTCTCAGCCAATGTTTAGTTTCGTTTGCTTCTTTTTGTGATATTTTAATTTTATTTCTAAAATCTTTTTTTGAACTAGCCTGATTAGCTTCCATATAATTAGCACCAACACTTGTACCTGATCTAATTAATTGATTAATAATTGGTTTTGTTATTTGATTATTTTCTGTTGATTTACAGAGCAAAATTATTCCTTCTCCAAATTTAGCTGTTCTTTCTTCTAGATCATATTGCATAAAATTAAGGTTTTAAAAATTTAGATTTAAAAATTGTTTATAAAATTAAAAATTACAAAATTTAAAAATTATTTATTATAGTATAAACCAATCCTCCTACAAAAATCAAGCTTAACAAGACTGAAACAATCATTGTAAGTTTTTTAGGCAAAATATATTCTGGATGGCGTTCAGATTTTTTGCGTGCAAACCAGTAAGTAAAAATATAAATTACACCATTAACTCCAAAACCTAATGCCCCAACTAAGCCTAAAATTTGAATAAAGTTTTTCATGCCTAATATATATATAAATAATGGGATAATAACTGTGAGTAGCCAAGACCAGAAATGTTTGATTTTAAAATCAAAATTAAAAGTTTCTTTAAGTCCTAAACCAGAAGTCAACAAGGAAGTTGACATTGTGAAAAAAGCAAAAATATTTCCAATTATAATAATTTTATAACCCATTATTCTGCCCAAGCCAACAGTGGCAATTTCAGTTGTGTTACTGCCGGTTACTCCAACAACAATCCAAGCAAAAATTAAATAAATTATGGAAGGGATTAAAACACCAAGTAAAATTGATTTTTTAAATAAATATTCTCTACGAATTAAAATTTTTCTAACTTCTGGCACAGCCATCATTCCAGAGCAGGCAAATAAAACAACGCCGTATGGAATTAATAATTTTGAAAAATCAAAATTAGCTAAGTTTCCAAGTTCAAAATGTTGTTGTGATAAAAATAAAATAACTAAAATAATTAGAAAAATAATTCCTGTGAAAATTAATTCAATATTTTTAATTAATTTAAGTCCAAAGTATAAAAAGATTGAAGCTAAAAAATAAAATCCTAACCCCCAGGTTAATTGACTACCCCCAAAAATTTCAGTTAAAACTTCGCCAATACCAATAAAATATGCAAGAATTGAACCAGAAACTGCCAAAATTAAAATAACAGAAGTTAAGTCTTTCCAAAATTTACCTAAATATTTTTCCACATAACCTGAAACTTGATGTTTGCCATAAGTTCGTAAAGTCACTTCACCAAACATTAATTTCATAAAAACCATTGCTAAAGTAATTACAGCTAAAACTGCAACACCAGTCCAAAAGCCAGCTTTGCTAAAAACATATGGAATACCTAAAATCCCAGCACCAACTATAGTGCCTATCATTGTTGAAACTGCTTGAAGAAGTGGAAGTTCTTTTTTCCAGAATTTAGTCATTGTATTAATTATAGCAGATTTTTTTGGTAACCCCTAGGAGAATTGAACTCCTGTTTCCAGGATGAGAACCTGATGTCCTAGCCACTAGACGAAGGGGTC
>CAZAVD010000031.1:0-10461 GCA_964488715.1 uncultured Gammaproteobacteria bacterium
AATTTTTTCTTGAAAAAACTTTTTTTGTCCATATTTACTACCAGCTAAAATTAGTTTTATTTTTAATTTTTTTGCAATTTTAACTGCAATATCTGCACCTTTATCTTTATTAATATATCCTAAATAAAACAAATAATTTTCTGGTTTGTTATTAAAACTAAATTTATTAATTGGGATTCCATTGTGAATTGTTATATGTTTTTTAAAATAATATTTCTCACATTTTTTAAAATCATTTTCTTGTTTTTTACTAATGTTTACATAGTTAATTTTTTTATATTGTTCTAATGCAAATTTAAAATATTTTTTATATTTTTTTTGATTCAAGTATTCTTTTTCAAAACTTGAATGATATGGTTCGTGCACTGTATATATAATAGGTTTATTAATAAATGGAGTAAATTTTTTAATAGTTCCAGTATGTGAGTGAATAATGTCAAATTTATTAGACATTGAAGCTGCTATTGAAGTATTCCAGTCACTAAAATTTCCTTTTGTCCATCCCCAAACATTTTTATTCATCTTAAATACGCTTTGTGGAAAAATAGGAATAAGTTTTGCTTTTGTTTTTGAGTCAGCAGGCGCAAAAAGTGTGACATCATGTCCGCGTTTAACTAGTTCTTCAGTTAGCCAAGAAACAATAAACTCTAATCCGTTTTGGGATTGTGGTGGCACACTTTCCTGCATTGAAACAACTTGCGCAATTTTCATATCTTTATGATTTCTTTTATTGTTTTTAAATGGTTTTCAAATGCACTATTAATAGTTTTATTTTTATGCACTAGATTTAAATATGCATATTCTACCATTCGCAAACTAATTATTAATATATTTAATTTAGCTAATTTTTTTAAATCAGTTTTGTTTTTTTCTGGATGTTGTTTAATAAAATCTTTTAAAAAGTTATTGCGCCAATTTTTATCTTGCCATGCATTTACAAAAATATAAGCAACATCAAATAAAGGGTTATTTGTATGTATTTCTTCCCAATCTATAAAAAATATTTTTTTTTGGTTATCAGATAAAATATTTTGAGGCATTAAATCTCCATGGGTAAAATAATTTGTATATAAATTTAATGTTTTTTTATTATTTATTAATAAATTCTCGATTTTTTTAATTTCCTTACTAGAAAAATATTTTTTAATAAATTTTTTGTAAATAAAATCTGGATTATAATCTAAATCTTTTTTCCAATCATTAATAAACCACTTAGAGTTTCTTTTTTGTAATTTAATTTTTTTATCTATTTCAAAAGTGAGATTTTGCAATTCTAAAATATAATTAATTAAAGATTTTGCAAGTTTTTTTGTAAGTTTTGTTTTGTCAGCTCCCCAAAAATCACCTAATTGTTTGCCATTATAAAATTTTCTCAACATCCATTTAATTTTTTTATCAGAACCATCTATTAATAATGGAAGTTTGTTTAAGTTTTTGTTATATTTTTTTAAAATTTTATAAAACTTAAATTCTCTTACAAAAGAATTATTTTTTTTAACATCACTGGTTATCAAGATTCTTAAAAGAGCCTTTTCTTTTTTTGAAGTAGAGCAAGCAACAGTAGCTGTGTGATGAGTTGGATCAATAAAATCTTCTAACTTTTTTTTTGGGTTTAATTTTTTATCAGTAATAATTTTTTCAACTACTTTTTTGTAATTTTTTATTGTTTTAAATCTTTGCATTTTTCCAATGCTTTTTCCAAACCAAATCTCTAATTTCTGAAAAGAGCTTTTCAGCTTTGAGTTTGGTTTTAAAATTAATTTTATTAAGTGAACGAATAGAATTTAGTAATTCTTGGGCTCCTTTCTCAACCATTGATGGATCCCATGCAATTGGTGAAAACATTTCTTTAAAATCTTTGCTTGATGCCCACCAAAATGTACAACTTGCTAAGCCGTTTTCCAAATGTAGCCGTGAAGCAAAATGATTTTCATCTTTTTCATTTTTATAATTTAATTTTATAGCAAAATCTGCTAATTGCCAAAGTTTTTTGTGAATTTTGTTTTTAGGGTCATGCCAAAGAGCAAAAGCCACTTTATTTTTTAACTCTTTTTCTGTTGATTCCCAAGAAGAATCACGAATAGTTATATTTTTAGTATTTTTCAAATTTTTAATATATTCAGAAGTCGTCAGTGTTGTGATGTTTTTGTTTTTTATTAAATAAGAATATGATGGATACCAATTCCAGTAGCGGTGGCCGTAGAGTTCACCGTCAGTGGCTGTTATGATATTTTTATAAATTTTATTTTTTTCTAATATATTTATAATTGTTTCTGGGACAAATGTCTGAGAAATTTTGCGATTGCGAAATACAACATCTAAGTTTATATTTTTTATTTTATATTTTATATTATTATTTATTTTTTCTTTAGTAGATATTTCATCTAAAATAATATATTTATACCCTAATTTTTTAATAATTTTCAAAACTTTATTTGACACAGCCATTTCAGGTAAAAAAAATCCTTTTGGTTTATAAACTTTTCCTAATCTTAATTTATTAATTTTATTATTAATTTTTATTTGTTTAATAATTTCTTTTTCAGGAAGTAAGGGTAGAATTGGATGAAATGCTGCAGATTCTAAAAAATCAATTTGTCCGTGCTTATCAAGGTTTGAAAAATCTTTTAATAATTTTTCATAACCAAAATTAAATAACTTTTCTGTTAAACAGGCTGTTAAATTTATTGTAATTTTAGTATTTTTATATTTATTTAAAAAATCAACCCATGGCTGATATGAGCTTTTAACCACCTCATCAATTTGTTGTTTTGTTGATGAAGGGGGTTGATAAAAGTGAAGGATATTTATCCAATTCATTTCTTTTCTTTAAACTTAATTGCTGTTTTAAATAAATCTGTATATTTTCTAGCTGGGTATTCCCATGAATATGATTTGCGCATAACTTTTTCAAGTAATTGACGCCATTCTTTTTTGCGTTTATAACATTCAATAGCGCGCGCAATTGCCACAACCATTGATCGTGAATCATAAAGCTTAAAAACAAAACCATTTCCTGATTTGTATGCTGGATCATAATCTGTAACTGTATCAATTAAACCGCCAATATGACGCACAATTGGGATTGTCCCATAACGCATTGCAATCATTTGAGTTACGCCGCATGGCTCAAACCGTGATGGCATTAAATACATATCTGCTCCAGCATAAAGTTTTGTTGTATTTTTTGAGCTAATAAATTTAAAGTTAGCAGCAATTTTTTCTGGATATTTTTTAATTAATTCTTTAATTTTGTCAGTATATTCTTTATCACCGCTTCCACTGATTATAATTTGCAAATTAAATCTAAACAAAACATCTGAAATATCACGAATTAAATCAAAACCTTTTTGCTCTGCCAAACGACAAGCCATTCCAATTACTGGGATATGTTTATTTTCTGGCAAACCAAACATTTTTTGCAAATGCAATTTATTTTTTTCTTTGTTATTTAATGAATAATAGTCAAAATTTTTAACTAAACCCGGGTCATTATTTGGATTGTAATCTTTATAATCAATACCATTTACAATTCCAAAAACCTTATCTTCGCGATTTTTTAAAATACGATGCAAATCTTGCCCAAAATCTCTAGTCATAATTTCGTTTGCATAAGTTTCTGACACAGCATTAATTGCATCTGCATTTAGAATTGCTCGTTTAGCAAAATTTATATTTTCAATTTTATTATCATCAAAATTTGGTAAGCCATTTTTTCCATTATCTCTATCTTTTTCAGCAATTTCCCACCAGTTTCTGCCAAGTTGAAAAGTTAAATTATGAATTGTAAAAACAGATGCAGTATTTTTTAACACATCAGAATTTTTAAAATCTCGTTTAAGAAAATATGGGATTAATCCAGTATGCCAATCATGACAATGAATAATATTTGCTTTAAATTTAATTTTAATTAACAATTTCATTGCAGCTAAACTAAAAAGCAAAAATCGTGCATTTTCGTGACTAGAACCATAAAGTTCTTTTTTACTAGAAAAATATTTTTCATTTTCAATAAAATATATTGGTAAACCTTCCATTAATTCGCCTTGCCAAAAATTTACTTTTTCTTTGTGTTTGTTGTCAATAATAATTGTGACATTTTCTTTTATTTTTTTTAAATTATGTTTTTCTGGGTTAATAACTGAACCATAAAACGGAGTCACTGCAATTACATCATGACCTTGTCGTTTCAATGCTTTTGGAAGTGATCGCGCAACATCACCAAGACCCCCTGATTTTGAATAAGGGTCAACTTCAGCTGAAATTGATGCTATTTTTAGTTTAGAGTTGAACATAAGGTCTGATTGTCATCCCGAGCGACAACTAGGGTCGTTAGGAGCCGAGGGATCCCTTAAATGTGGAATAACAAAGTTTAAGGGATTCCTCCATTCCTAAAGTCCTAATAGCCAGTCGGAATGACATAAAAATAAAAAAGTTTTAGCTTGACATAATAAATGAATAAATGTATTATGTATAATGTATTAAGTATAATGTAATTATGAAAAAATTAATAATTTAAAATTTGGAGGTTAAAATGGCAGAAAAAATTGATTTTAAAAAAGGGGATGAAGTTTTGATTAAAGAGTTTGGTCATGTTGATGCAAGATGCATTTTAAATTCTGAAATAAGACAACTTGGTGGTCTTAAAGTGAAAATTATTTCAGAAATATATAAGAGAAAGGGGTGTCATGGATTTGCTTTTGATGCCGAACTTTTGCAAGAGTATCATTGGGGTGGAGCAGGTTTTGGAAAAGATTATCAGTTTGTTAATGCAGATGCTATGATTGAGAAAATCGATTAAACAAATCTATTTAACCAGAGACATTATGTTCTCTGGTTTTTTATTTTCAAAGAATTTTTGCTTAGACTCTGTTTCAAACTTTTAGGACCCCTAAGAGTTTGAAACTTTTTAAAAAATTAATCTATTAAAACTTGTAAAAAGTTCCGAACAATTTTGCATTCGCAAAATAGTTCTGAACAGATTTTAATCAAACAAATCCTTCGTCACTTCCGCTTCGCTTCAGTTCCTCAGAATGACATTTTGAAAGAGCTAAAACAAACATTGCATGAGACCATGCAAGAGGATAAACACCTTTTCGTTTTGTATCTTCAAAAATTTGTTCAGGAATATATTCTCCATATCCATCTTCATCAAGTTTATCTAAAACCCAATTAAAATATTTTTCAGCTTTTTCTTTATCACCAGCTACTGACCAATAAATGCTCATCCAAAAATTTAATAATGGCCAAGCCCCAGCGCCTTCTTGTCCAGATCCTTCGCCATCATACATGTCATTTTCATAACGATGTACACCGCCATGAATTACAATTTCGTTTTCTATTTGTTTAACAGTTTCAACTATCCGTTCATCATCGTATTTAATAATATTAAATGGCCAAACTAATCCAATTAATGAAGCATCAATATTCCAATCAGCAACTTCTTCGCCGCGGTTGCGCAAAAATCTTTTAGCTTTTCTATCATAATTAAAATTAATTCGTTCAATCATTGATTCTGCTTTTTCTTTCCAGTTATCATTTTTAATCATTTCATTTGCAAGCAATAACCCGCGCGCGCAAGATGCCAATGAATAAGTATGATTGTTTTTATAAACTGAAGAAGTGTGGCGTTCACCTTCTTCCCATAAATCAACTGTATGATGAAAAAAATGTTTATGATGCCAATCATTAGCTAGCCCGTCTGCTAATCTGCGAATTAAAACTTCATATTTTATTGCCTTGGATAAATCATCTTTATAATATTCATAAATTGCCCAAAGCACTGCGCCAGCTTGATCAGGCTGAAAACCTCCCCAATGCAGTAAGCCATTTGGAGCATAATTTTGAAAAAGCAAACTTTCTTTTTTAAATCTTTCTGGTCTATCTAATAGCCAGTCAAAAAATTTTTCTTGAATTTGCACGCCAACTTTTTGGGCAGCTACACAAATATAAGCTGCATCGCGAGGCCAAACAAAATGATAATTTGCTGCGCGTTTTGGATAATATGGCAAATCAGTATTAGCAGCAATAATCGCGCCATTTGGTAAAGACACATCTTGAAAAACTTGTTTTGATGAATTTATTAGTTGTTGGATTTTTTTTTGATTCATAATTTTAAATCTGATGAATTAGCGCAAGTAATTGCAACCGCTACTGCATCTGCGGCATCATCTGGTTTTGGAATTGTTTTTAATTTTAAAATCATTTTTACCATTTGCTGAATTTGATTTTTATCAGCGCGACCATAACCAGTTAAAGCTTGTTTAATTTGCAATGGAGTAAATTCATAAATTTTTAAATTATTTTCAATTCCAGTCATTAAAATTACTCCGCGTGCTTCTGCAACTTTAATAGCGGTTTTTAAATTTTTAAAAAAGAATAAATCTTCAATTCCTAAAATTTGTGGTTTATATTTTTTAATAATTTTATTTAAATCAGTATTTAAAATTTTTAATCTTTCAGCATGTTCTGTTTCTTTTGTTGTTTCAATGCATCCATATTTTATTAAATCTAAATTATTTTTATTTTTTTTTAAAATTGCCCAACCAGCGCGAGCATAACCAGGGTCAATGCCTAATATTGTCATATATTTGTATAATAATTTGTTACATCTTGATTTTCATCTAAAACATCAAATAATTTTTGAATTTTTTCTCTAGTTTCTTCATTAACTTCAATTTTTTGTTTAGCAACAAAACTATTTTCATTATTTTTTTCAAACATCCATGAAACAGAATTTGGTCCAGCCATTGTACCGCCAGATTTTTCTAAAATATGTTTTATTTCCGCAACTGTACGATTTCTATTATCAGTTAAGGTTTGAATAATAATTGGGATATTATTTGGTCCAAACCCCTCATATATTATTTCTTCCAAATTCGCTCCACCTAATTCACCTGTTCCGCGTTTAATAGCACGATCAATATTTTCTTTTGGAACATTGCCAGCTTTAGCTTTATCAATTGCTAATCGTAAACTAAAATTCATTTCTGGGTCACCTCCACCTTGTCGCGCTGCTAAAGTAACAGCATTTCCAAGTTTTGTAAAAACAGCGCCTCGCTTTGCATCAGCTGCACCTTTTTTATGTTTAATTTTTGACCATTTTGAGTGTCCTGACATAAATATATTCTAGCATTTTTTCTTTTTTATGTCATCCCGAGCGACAACTAGGATTGCTAGGAGCCGAGGGATCTCTTAAATGTGGAATAGCAAAGTTTAAGAGATTCCTCCATTCCTAACAACCCTAAAGGTCAGTCGGAATGACAAAAAAATAGTTTGCTTAAAATGTCAAGCAGAGGTATAATTAATTTAATTAAGTTGGGTGGTTGGAACAAGATGGCTCCAGGCACAGCCAGGAGCCAACAAGGCTATGACTTCATTGGACAAAATAGAACAAATCAAATCATTAGACAAATCCAAGATGGCTGGGCATATTTTAGATTTGCCAAAACAAATTAAAGAATCATGGCAAAAAGCACGACAAATTGATTTTCCAAATGATTGGAATGATGTTCAAAATATTTGTTTATGTGGAATGGGAGGGTCTGCTGTTGCAAATAATTTAGTTAGTAATTTATTACAATCAGATAGAAAAATTCCAATGCAAGTTATTCGTGGTTATGAAATCCCAGCATGGGTTAATGAAAATAGTTTAGTTATTTTAACTTCACATTCTGGAGCTACAAAAGAAACAATTTCAGCTTTTAAATATGCAGCAGATGCAGAAGCTAAAATTTTTATTATTGCTGAACGCGGACAATTAGAAAAACTTGGTACAAAAGAAAAAGCAATTGTTTTTGATTATGACACTAAAGCTACGCCGCGGGCTAGTTTGGGTTATCAACTAGGCGCTGTATTTGGAGCTTTAGAAAAATTACATATTTTAGATTATGATTTAGAAAAATCTATTGAAATATTAGAAAAGATGAATCAAAAATTAAAACCAGAAATTGAAACAAATGAAAATTTTGCAAAACAATTAGCTTTTAGCGCTTTTGATCGCTTGCCAATTATCATTGGTTCTGGTATTTTAAAATCAGTAGTTTGGCGTTGGAAAACACAGATAAATGAAAACGCAAATTCTTTAGCTTTTACAGAATTTTTACCAGAAGCAATGCATAATGCTGTGCAAGGGTTAGATTTTCCAACTAGATTTCAAGATGATTTGATCTATTTTATTTTACAAAATTCATTTGATAAGCCAGAATTAATTAATCAGTTTGATAAATTAAAATCAGTTTTGCAAGAAAAAAATATTCGTTATGAAGTTATTGAAGCAGAAGGCGAGGATGTATTT
The DNA here is from genome assembly GCA_964488715.1 of uncultured Gammaproteobacteria bacterium. GTDB lineage: Bacteria > Patescibacteriota > Patescibacteriia > UBA2196 > UBA2196 > CAYNCE01. The sequence goes on from CAZAVD010000031.1 coordinate 8,297, forward strand.
GCGCAAAAATTATCAACATTATTAATAGGCGATTGGGTTAGTTATTATTTAGCGATTTTAAATAATATTGATCCAACGCCAGTGGAGACTATAACAGCCTTAAAACATTGACCTTTTAATTTACCTGTGTTATACTAGAAAAATCTATGATAAATACTTTAAACTACATTCAACTAATTATCGCTGTTTTGCTTATAATCTTTATTTTACTGCAAAATCGCGGATCTGGTCTTGGTTCTGCTTTTGGCGGATCTGGTGATGTATATATGACTAAACGCGGAGCAGAAAAAACTATTTTTATTTTAACAATTATTTGCGCTGTTTTGTTTATTATTTTAGGGATTATAAGGATTGTGATTTAAAATTATTTCTTTTTATATGCCCAATTCGTGGCTTACTTCTTTAAAAGAAAAATTTAAAATTTTTCTTACTAAATTTTATTTTATAAAAAATGTCTGGCAAACTACATCCAGGTTATTTTTAAAATTAATATTTAAGAAAAAAAACAATTTTGATAAACAAAAAGAATTTGATGAACAAATTGTGAATTCAGTAGCTAAAAAACGTTGGCCAGGATTGCGTCAATTAAAATATTTACCACAAGTATTATCTGCAGATGAAAAAAGAAAAGTTAAAAAATTGTGTTTAGTAGCTGGTGTTGCATTTATTGTTTTATTAATAAATTTTTATTTTACAGGAACAAAAATTGTGCCTCGTGCTGGCGGAGATTATACTGAAGGTTTGGTTGGAATGCCAAAATTTATTAATCCTCTTTATTCATCTTTAAATTCAGTTGATCAAGATTTAGTTAAATTAATTTATTCTGGTTTAATTAAAACTGATAAAGATCAAAATTTAGTTCCAGATTTAGCTGAAAGTTGGGAAATTTCTTTAGATCAAAAAGTTTATTCTTTTTCATTAAAAAAGGATTTGTTTTGGCACGACAAAGAACCTTTAACAATTGATGATGTAATTTTTACTTTTGAAGCTATTCAAAATTCAGAATTTAAAAGTCCTTTAGCTAATAATTTTGAAAATATAAAAATTGAAAGAATTGATGATTCTAGTTTGCGGTTTATTTTAGAAGAGCCCTATGCCCCGTTTTTAGAAAATTTAACAGTTGGAATTTTGCCAATGCATTTGTGGCAGGAAGTAATTCCAGCTAATGCTTTGTTGGCTGATTATAATTTAAAGCCTGTTGGTTCTGGAATATATAAATTTAAATCATTAAGCAAAGACAAATTAGGCAATATTAAAAATTATATTTTAACTCGCAATGAAGAATATTCTGAACAACCAGCTTATTTAGAAGAAATAGCATTTAAATTTTATCCAGATTTTAATAGCGCAGTTGGTGCTTTTAATAGTCATAATGTAGATGGTGTTAATTATCTACCAAAAGAATTAAAATCTGAATTAAGTTTACGAAAAGATATTAATTTTTATAATCTTCAATTACCACAACATACAACTTTGTTTTTTAATCAAGCTAATAATCCAATTTTAAAAAGTTTAAACATACGGCAGGCTTTAGCACATGCTTTGGATAAAAATGAAATTGTGAATTCAGCTTTAAATATGGATGGTCAAGCAATTGATGCACCAATTTTACCAGGCTCAATTGGTTATAATCCAAATATTTTTAAATATGAATTTGATTTAGTTAAAACTGAAGAATTATTAAACAATGCAGGATATGTTAAAACTGAAGATTCTGAATTTCGTAAAAAAGGCGACACAGAATTAAAAATAGTTTTAACAACAGTGAATAATAAAGAAAATTTTAGTGTGGCTAGTTTAGTTCAAAAAATGTGGCAATTAGCTGGCATTAAAACAGAAATTAATTTAGTTGAACCAGGTTTGATTAAATCTGAAGTAATTAAAAATCGCGCTTTTGAAGTTTTGTTGTTTGGTGAAGTTGTTGGAAGCGATCCAGATCCTTATCCATTTTGGCATTCAAGCCAAGCTGGTGAAGCTGGTTTTAATCTTTCTAATTTTATTAATCGCGAAGCTGATAAAGTTTTAGAAGATGCAAGAAAAATTTCTGATCCGCAAAAACGGCATGATAAATATGTGCACTTTCAAAATATTTTAAATCAGTCTTTAGTTGCTATTTTTCTTTATACTCCTTCATATACTTATCCAGTGTCTGATAAAATTAAAGG
>CAZAVD010000032.1:0-9667 GCA_964488715.1 uncultured Gammaproteobacteria bacterium
GTTGTCGTGGCATTAGTATTTATTAAAACATCATTAGAAAAATATGTTGTTGTAGCTACTGTAAATCCATAAGTATCTTGATAGCTTGATCCAATTGCAAAATGACCTTCCGGATCTGCTTGAACTAATAAATTATCTCCCACATCATATATTTGAAATAAATTTACACCACCCTGATTAATGCCTTCTTTAACTGTAATTGTTGAACTGGCATTTCCACCAGAATCAGTTCCTTCAATCCAAATTGGAAAATTAAAATTAATATTATTTTCCGAAGCATCCCAGCGCATAGCAGCATTAGTAACAGGAGCGCCACGCTCAAAAACTATTGAAGCGTCTTCAGCGTCATTAGTTGCATTAGTTGAATTAATAACTATTTCATTAGAAGCTGTTCCAGAAATATCTGTGCCACCAGCGCTTAAAGTATTAACATTAAAACTATCAAAGTAACCATAAGACCAACGATTAACTGATGAACCAACATCGCGCGTATTATCAGCTGGAATCAAATCTGATAAAAAATATGAATTAATTGCAATGCGATCAGTAACTGCATCACCCAAAGTCACATCATTTTGAGCAACAAAAGAATTGCTAGTTGTGGCATTGCCTTGAATATATAAATCACTTGTTGTTGTATAACCAGCAATCATTAGACCATCTGTAAAATACCCTGACCCAGAAACATTTAAAGCATATGGATGAGTTGTTGTAGCAACAGATAATGAAGCAGAAAAAACTCCTGTGCCAGAAGTTGTTGCATTCCCAAAGTTATACCAATCACCATATTGCAAAGTTGAAGTTGCAATAGTCAATCCATAACCATCAGCAGGAGATGATGTTGCAAAACCATAATGACCTTGAGTTGTATCAATTACAAAATGTGTTGTAGCAGATGAATCTTGAATTGAAATTGCAGTTGTTGAATTAACAGCCATTAACAAGCCACCAGCAGTAAAAATATCACCATCATTAGCTAATGAAAAATATCTTGTGCCAGCAACTTGAAAATCTAATAAATCGCCAGCACCAGTTTGATTAAATACAACTAATGGCGCACTTGATGAAGCAGTTATAGAAAAAATACTTTGAGTTGTTGAAGCAGTAATGCCAAACACATCAACAGTTGTTGAAGTTGAAATATTTATTGGGTCAGTAAACAAAAATTCAGGAGTATTAGTTGCCGAAGTTAAATCCCAAGTTAAATTTCCTTTATTATCAACTGAAGATTGCCACTGATGATCTGTATCATAACGAACAGTTAGTTGTGGTGTTGTGCTAGAACTAGTTATTAATAATGCTGGTTCAGTTGTAGTTGAAGAATCAATTCTTATTGAACCATCAACTTCTAAATCATCTGAAAAATATCCATCACCAGTTTGCAATGTCCAGTCTGGCGTTCCAGAACCAATTGATAAATATCCTGAACCAGAAATATTTGAAGTTGATAAACCACTACTTGCAGTTAAAGCCCCAGCAATACTAACTGTGCTTTCAAATGTTGCGCCACTGCCAACTGTTAAAGTATTTAAATTTGTATCACCCGATACACTAAATTCACCAGCGCTTAAATATTTAGTTGCAAAAGAAGTTCCAGCTCCTTGTTTGGCTGTTGTTCCTGGAGTACCAACATTGTAAATATTATTAACATAAGTATTTCCACTTCCACTGCCTGAACCAGATGGACCTTGCAAACCTTGATCTCCTTGTTCTCCTTTTTCACCAGTATCACCTTTTTCTCCTTTTAAAATAATTACTTCTTTACCTTTTGATCCTTCAAGTTGATTTACAACATAATCGCCTTGATAAGTTAAATTTGTAATTCCAGATTTTCTTTGCGCCAACTTCATTATTGCATCTTGAGTATCTGAATGATATTTTGTCCAAGGCATTATCGTATCAGCTAAAATTTCACCAAAATTTTGCGCAACTTTTAACATTGAATTGCCAATTGATTTTCCAGAATTAGATAATGGATTAAAAATATTTTTTACAATAATATCTGAAAATTGATTACTAGCTTTAAAAATTTTGTTAACATAAATTTTTACAATCTTTGAACTTTCACTTGAATCATTTAATAAGTTTTGTGAAATTTTGCGTGAAGGATTTAGTTGGCTCCTAGCTCCTGCTTGGAGCCATTTTGTTTTTATATTTTTTATAAATATTTTTTCAAAATTATTTGGCAAATTTAAAAAATTAACACTTGCTAATTTATACTGATTAAAAAAATTATTTACTAATTTAGTGTTTAAATTTATTTTTTTAGTCTGCGCGCCAGCTACTTGTTTTTTTGATTTAAATAATTTCTCTTTTTGTTGATTAAAAATTTTGTGTGAAAATTTTATTGACGCAGATTTAATTTCATCTAATTCAATTTTTACAAATTTTAAATTTTGAATTAAAGACTGAGTTTGTTTTTGATTAAGTTGAGTTAAGCCATCAGTTAAATTTAAAAAATTCGTTGGCCAAATTTTTGCGCTTACACAACTAAATCCTAGACAAAAAATTATAGCTAAAACAATTACACGACTAATAATTTTTCTAGAAGTTAAATTTTTCCAAATAAAAAAAGCTGGGAAAAAATTTACCAACCTAGTATAAATATTTTTTAAAACAAATAATTTAAATTTTAAATTTACATTATATAGGGCATACTTTTTTTTAACCCATATTAAAATATTACTATATATCCCTACTACAAAATTCCTGTCATTCCTGCGAAGGCAGGAATCTATAATTACACTATATAATTTTTGTAAATTCAAATTCAACCATAAAGAATTTAATGAATTTCTTGTTTTTTGTTCATTAAATAATTGGCCCTTAATATTACCTTTTTTATCTGCTGAATGTTCCCTAACATATTCTTCTAACCACTCTTTTCGTGTAAACCAATTGCGTCCAAATTTTTTTGATTTTAAAATATTTCTGCGTGCCAACAAAGACAAATAGTCTTGCGAATATGAACAAAGTTTAGCTGCTTCAGCTAAACTTATATAGCCATTTCCATTGGCTTTTTCTTTATTAGACTTATTGACGACAAGCATGGGGATTTATTTAGCTTAACAAAACAAGTAAAATATGCTATAATTAAAATGCCCATCACAAAAGGAGACCAAAATTAAAAAGCTTTTATATGTTTGAGTTGACCGCTTAAATTTAAAAGCAAATTAATTATTAATACTTTGCGCTTTTCCTTTTTCTCCCTAGTGAAGGGCACGAGAAAGAGCTTTTAGAAAAACTATGAGCTCTTTTTTGTTTATTTTTGTTTATTATTTATTTTTAAAACTTTCTTATTTAGCTAAGAAATAACCAATATCGTATTAACTACAAGCTTATTATACACCCAAAATCACATTTTGTCAATGAATAATTTCCCGATATTTGGCTAATTTTAGTTAAAAATATTATTTTATTTTTTATTTTGTTTTTTAATATTTTAATTTTAAATATAATTAAAAAAAATAAAAAATATTATATATTTTATTACTAAATTTAAAAAAAATTGTATAAAAACACTAGTGTGCATTTATATATAATATTATATAAATTATTTTTAAGATTATAAGCATTAAAATGCGTTTATGCACAGTTTTATAAATATAAAAATAAAAAATGTGCATAATTTATTGCACATGTATATATAATATTAATAATATTAAAAAACAAAATAAAATAAATGCATAATTATATATAATTTATATATAAAAAAATTTCAAATATATTAATTTTTTAAAAACTATTTAAAAAATTAATTATAAATTAGTTATGCTATATATGATTTTAAACCGATATTTATGTAAAATAAGGCATATAATATATTATTATAAAAAAATAATAAAAAATGTAAATTAAAAATTTTTGTTATAAACGATTTTATATGATATACTATATATATCAAGCTGTGAATAAATAATTCTTTATTTTTTGTCATTCCGACTGGCTTTTAGGGCTATTAGGAATGGAGGAATCTCTTAAATATTGTTATTTCACATTTAAGAGATCTCTCGACTCCTAAAGTCCTAGAGGTCGCTCGAGATGACAAAGAATACAAATAAATCTATGACATCACAAACAAAAAAACAAGTTCTAAAAATTTTAAAAATTATTGATCAAAATTGGAATGAAAAAGACTGTGAAAATGCTTCATCTGACAACAAAAATATCTCCATATCCAGAGGCCGCAAACAAGTATATTCTGACATTGCTTTGTTTAAAATTTTTATTGTTATGAATTTATTAAACATTTTTACTATCAAAGGTATTTGGCGTTTTTTAATAAGCAATAAAGACATTAAAAAAGCTTGCGGAATAAACGACAATATAGACAGAAGCACATTAAGTCGTCGCTTAAGTAATAAAATCAAACCTTGGTTTTAATATATTCAATATTTTATTTACAATTAGACAATATCGTATTAAATATACCTTAATTATACACCCAAAAACAGCATTTGTCAATGCTGTTTTTCCGATATTAGCCTAATTTTAGTTAATTATTTGTATAATTATAATAATATTATTTAATATTTTATTTCAAATAATAACTTAATATTCTATATCCGATATTACATAATAAAATCTGTATTATTTCTCAATATAATCTTTAATTGCACTTACAATTTTAGAATATTCTTTTAATTCTTCAATAAATAATATATGAAAACGATTAATTCGCATTTCATCTTCAGGACCATGTATTTCTGTACCTAATTTAATTAATGAAACATCTTGCGTAATTTTATTTAAACTATTTTCACCTTGCTGTAATGATCCTTTTTCGCGCAAATAATATATATCTTTTAAAATTAAATCCTGTTTATCTTGTTTTACGATTTTGCCAAAATAAACCTGCCCATCAGATAAAAACACTGCTTGCCAATTTTTTGATATATATTTTTGATTTTGTATTAATATCCAGAATATACTAATTGATAAAATTAAAATGACTAAAATTATACCAATTATTTTATATAATTTTTTTAAATTAATTTTATTTTTTTCAACTTCTGGTCGTTCTATATTAGTTAACTTGTTGCGCAATCTTGCGTCTTGCAGATTAAATTGTGGTCGTTTTATTTCTTGCATACATATATATTATAACAATAAATAAAAAACCAGGCAATGCCTGGTTTTTTATTATCTTTTTTTATTAATTAATTACATTCCCATCATACCAGGATTCATACCCGCTGGCATTTGCGGATTATTGTTTTCTTTTCCTGGCAACTCTGCCACTATTGCTTCAGTAGTTAAAATTAAACCTGCGATTGAAGCAGCATTTTGCAAAGCTGATCTTGTAACTTTAGTTGGGTCAATAATACCTGAAACTACTAAATCTTCATAAGAATTTTTATCTGCATTATAGCCAAAATTTCCTTCTCGTTTTTTAATTTCTGAAACAACAACTGATCCATCTTTGCCAGCATTTAAAGCAATTTGTTTTACTGGTTCTTCTAAAGCGCGCTTTAAAATCTGTAAACCAATTTTTTCTTCATCTGTTGCATCTACACTATTTAAAACTGGCAATGCGCGAATTAATGCAACTCCCCCGCCAACAACAACACCTTCTTCAACTGCTGCACGAGTAGCTGATAAAGCATCTTCAATTCTATGCTTAACTTCTTTCATTTCTGTTTCAGTTGCAGCTCCGATTTTTAAGACTGCTACTCCGCCACCTAATTTGCCCAAACGTTCCTGTAACTTTTCTTTATCAAATTCTGCGGTTGTATTTTCAAGTTGTGATTTAATTTGATCTATGCGTGTCTTAATTTCATTTTCATCTCCTTTACCATCAATCAAAGTTGTATCATCTTTAGTGGCTAGAATTTTACGCGCTTGACCTAAATCATTTATATCAACATTTTCTAATTTTAAACCAACTTCTTCTGAAATAACTCGTGCGCCTACTAATGTAGCAATATCATGTAGCATTTCTTTTTTACGATCTCCAAATCCAGGAGACTTAATTGCTAAAGCATTAAACACTCCTTGTAGTTTATTTAAAACTAAAGTAGTTAAAGCAACGCCTTCAATGTCATCAGCTATAATAACTAAATCTTTTTTACCAGCTTGAACTAATTTTTCTAACAATGGCCGTATATCTTCAACTGAAGAAATCTTTTGTTCAGTTACTAAAATATATGGATTTTCCATAACAGCTTCCATTCGAGCAGAATCTGTAATCATATATGGGGAAACATAACCTTGATCAAATTGCATTCCTTCAACAATTTCTTTTTTAAAACCAAATTCTTTAGATTCTTCAACAGTAATAACTCCATCTTTGCCAACTTCATCCATTACTTCAGCAATAAGATTTCCAATTTCACGATCATTAGCTGAAATAGAGGCCACATGCGCAATATCTTCCCGTCCCTGCACTGGTTTGGAAATATTTTGTTTTAATTCTTGAACAACTGCACGAACACCTTTTTCAATGCCTCTACGAATAGACATTGGATCAGCTCCAGCAGTTACATTTTTTAAACCTTGTGTTAAAATACTTTGTGCCAACAAAGTTGCTGTAGTTGTTCCATCTCCAGCAATATCATTTGTTTTAGTAGCAACTTCTTTAACCATTTCCGCACCAATGGCTTCATATTTATCTTCAAGGTCAATTTCTTTTGCCACAGTTACTCCATCTTTAGTTACTGTTGGTGAACCAAAAGATTCTCCAATCACAACATTGCGACCTTTAGGACCTAAAGTTACTTTAACTGTGTCAGCTAATTGATCAACACCTTTTTTAATTGCTAGACGAGCTTTTTCATCAAATAAAATTTGTTTTGCCATAAGATTAAAATTTTTAATTAATTATTGCGATCACATCTGATTCGCTTAATACAAAATACTCCTCACCATCTACATTTATCTCTTCAGGAGCATATTTTTTAAACATAATATTATCATTGACCTTTACACTCATTTCAAGTCGTTGTCCATTGTCCAGAACACGACCTGGTCCAATAGCAATAACTTGACCTTTTTCTGCTTTTTCTTTTGCATCTTCTGGAAGAACTATTCCAGATTTACCCTCTTTAACAAGAGGTTTCACAATTAAGTGATCTGTAAGTGGTTGTAAATTCATAAATTTTATAAATTAATTATTATTTTTATTATTTTATCTTACATCTCTAGCACTTTCCTGTCAAGAGTGCTAAAAATAACAAACACCAACAATATCCCACTAGGCAAAGTCCACCAAAAATGATCAAAGAAAAATAAGAATAAAATAATGCTAAAATATAAAAATATAATTTTATAATTATAATGCTTAATATATAATATAATAAAAAATAAAATTACCCCCATTAAACCAATTTCTGCTAAAACTAATAAATAAATATTATGCACTGGTTGATAAAAATATGCTGGCTGATTTGGATATGTTTTTTGCAATTCAACAGTATAGTTCCCTATTCCAGTTCCTAATAATATATTATTTTTTATTATTTTAAATGCTTGGTTGTATCCAGATATTCTTTCAATATTAGATTTGACTTCTAATCTTTCATTTCCAATAATTCTAGTTTTAACTAATGGCAGATACATAATAGATAAAAAAATAATTAACAATAAACATGTAATAGGTATAAATTTATTTTTTTTAAAAAATATATAATAAAAAATAATAACTAGAAAAATTAACAAAGATGCGCGAGAAAAAGTAAAAAATAAAGCAACAATTAACAAGTAACAACCAATAACTAACAATAATTTTATATTTTTATATTCTTTTTTATTTAAAAGCCACAAACAAAAAATAATAGCAACAACTAAAAAACCTGCTAAAATATTTGGATGAGAAAAAGAACCGTATGCTCGCAACCATCTTTCACTTCCAGTTTCAATAACACTATGACCAAGTTCACTAGCAGAATGCATAGCTAAACCTAACCATTTATTTGCAAAAGCAGATTGAGTTAAAAACTGGTAAATTCCAAAACTAGCTGATAAAGTCATTGAAGCGATAAAGCTTGCTACTAGTTTAATTTTTGAAAAATTTATTTTAGATAAAATCCAAACTAATAAAACTCCCTGTAAAATTCGCAATAGCCAATAAAAATTAATTAACTTATCATCTGCAATAATAAAATTAAAAATAAAAAATATTACTGCTAATAATATTAATTTAAAATTTTTTATTTTAATATTATTAATATTAAACAAAAATAAAATTAATAAAAAAATAAAAATTACATCAAAAGCATATAAACTAATTCTTCCATACTCCCAAGTTCCAGCATTTATTTGCGGATCCCAAATAATCCATCGTATTTGCCAAGGAATAAGGAAAACAAATAAGTATAATAGATAACAAATCCTGTCCTGAGCAAAGCGAAGGATCCAGTTGAATAAAGATAAACTTTTTCTTCTAAAATCTTTCATAATTTTCTGTCCATTTTTCAAAATCCTCTTGTCTTTTGTCTGTTAAATGAAATTTAAGCATTTTATCATTAATAATGACTTTGTTATTATTTTCTTTAGCTGCATTTTTTAATTCTTTTGGCATATACCATAATTGAATTTTTTTTAATATTTTTTCTTGTAAATTTAAATTATTGGCTCCATGGCTCTGCCTGGAGTCATTTTGTTCAGTAGCCCATTCATTTGCTTTTACAAATTTCTCCCATAAATTATTTTTATAATATAAAGGTCTAAAAGTTGTTAACCAATAGATTAAGCTTATATCATCTTGCCTAATTTTAGTTTTTTCTAAATTTAAGTTATCTTCAGTTACAAAATAACTTAGACAAAACTTATCTTTTTTATTCCGTGCACTTGGGCGCAAATTAAATAACTTTAACCATCCAACTGACCACCAACGCGCTGTCCAAATTCTATTTGTCGCAGTAATAATAAATAAATCAATATCAGAATTTGCTTTTGCATTTAAATACCCAACTGAATTACACAAAAAAATTGCCTTAATGCTTGGTATAAGTTTTAAAAATTTTACTAATCTTTTAGCTTTTTTTATTTTTTTTAATGAAATTTTTTTTCTATGTTCTCTGATTTTTACAATTTCTTCGCGATTAAATAAAAAATAAAACTCATCTTTTTTGCTAATTTTTTCTTGATCTATTAATTTCTCAATTTCTTCATCTATTGTTGGCTCCATGGCTGTTCCTGCCTGCCTGTCCGATAGGCAGGGAGCCATTTTGTGATTTAACAAATATTTCTCAACTTCCTCTAACTTTAATGGAAAATCAAACATATCAAACCAAGCTAAAGTTTTTAAAATAGATTTTTGTAATTCTTGCATATAAATTAATTGTAGCACTAAAGTTGTAAAAAATAAAAACTGCTACTGAATTAATTAGTAGCAAAATAAATAATAATAAATTTATGATAATTTAAACCTTATCTCATCTATCACCTCACTCTCAACCTCATTTAAACTTTTATTTTCTACTTCAAAACTAACAAAATTTTTAGTACCTTTGGCTCCTAAATCGCCCAATAATTGCCTAGAATCATATTTTTCAGTTGTATAAAATTCTACACCAATTTTAGTATCTTTTTTTTCATAAATCAATAATACCATTTTAGCTTCAGGAGAGTTAATAATCATTTCTTCAACTAAATTTTTTATATCTTTTTCTTGAGTTTCAGATTTAGTAAAATCAGAATATGGCACACTTGCCCAAACTAAATTCAA
>CAZAVD010000033.1:0-9324 GCA_964488715.1 uncultured Gammaproteobacteria bacterium
GGGAAATTGCTAAAGATAAATCCAAAACTTCAGAATTATTATCAAATATTTTAGGTGTAAAAACAACTTTAATGTTTTTTACTTATGGTTTAATTGTAATTTTGGTTAATATCTTAAATTATCCTGAATTAACCAAAACTTTAGTTTATATCACTGCATTAGTTATGGTATTGGACAATTTTTCAACCACTTTTTGGGCTACTTTGCGTGGTAATCAAAATTTAAAATATGAAAGTCTAGGAATTATTTTATTTCAAACTTTAACTGTGACAATAGGTGGAATATTTTTATATTTAAATTTAAGTGTAGTTTATTTGGCAATGGTTATTTTATTTGCTAGTTCATTTAATTTTTTATTTTCATATTTTCAAATGCGCTGGCGTCTGCAAATTAAAACACGAATTGTTTATAATAAAAAATTAATTAAAACTTTACTTAAAATTTCTTTGCCATTTGCTTTAACTGGAATTTTTGCGCGATTAAACACACAAATTGATTCTGTGTTTTTATCCAAAATCGGATGCATTAATCAAACTGTTTGTGATACAAATGTGGGTATTTATTCTGTAGCATCTAAAATTACATTAGCTATTCATTTTATTCCATTAGCCTTTGTGGCAGCTCTTTTCCCAGCTATGAGTGAATATTTTGTAAATAACAAAAAAAAATTAACTCACACATTTGAAAAATCAATGCATTATTTAATGATTATAGGTTTACCAATTTCTGCTGGAATTATTGCTTTAGCTCCTGATTTTATGCCAAAAGTTTTTGGCTTTGAATTTTCTGCTTCGGTTTTGCCATTGCAAATTTTAATGATTTCTTTAACTTTTATTTTTTTAACATTTCCAATTGGTGCATTTTTAAATGCAACCTCACGCCAATTTAGAAATTCAGTTCATATTGGTGTTGCAGTTGTTGTAAACATTATTTTAAATTTAATTTTAATTCCTAAAATCACTTATACTGGCGCAGCAATTTCTTCTTTAGCTAGCACTTTAGTTATTTTATGTTTAGGTTTATATGTTATTCCGCAGATTATTAATTATAATAAAAAATATCTAATTATTAATTTTATTAAATCTTTTATATCAGCTTTAATAATGGGAATAATTTTATATTCTTTACTTTTCAAATTAAGTTTTATAATTTTAATTCCTTTAGGCGCAATAATTTATTTTGTAATTTTATTCTTAATTAAAGGCTTTTCAAAAAATGATTTTAATGATTTGCTTGTTTCATTAAAGCTTAAAAAAATTGACAAATAAATTTGAAGGATTATAATTAAATCATATGAACTACTATACTTTTCGTACAATTATTGAACCTGATGAAAATAATACTTATCATGGTTGGGTGCCAATTTTACCTGGCTGTCATACTTGTGGCGATACAATAGAAGAAACTAAAAATAACTTAAAAGAAGCTATTGAGCTTTATGTTTTGAGTTTGCAAGATGACGGCGAATCTGTTCCTCAAGAAAATGGCATGGAGTGTTTTGAAACAATTTCTGCGCCAAAATTTATACCATCAAAAAAACAATTTTCTTATGCCTAAATTGCCAATTATTAATTATAAAAAACTAATTAAGGTTTTAAGAAATTTAGATTTTTTTGAACACAGACAAAAAGGTTCTCATTTAATTATGAAGCATGAAGATGGTCGAAGAGTAATTCTTTCTATTCATCCTGGAAAAGATATTCCAAAAGGAACACTTAAAGCTATTTTAAAAGATATTGAAATTTCAGTTGATGAGTTTGTTAAAGGTTTGTGAGATTGGGATTATATTCAAAAATTTCGTATAATAATGAGTTATCGAAAATATTGCTCTTTAAAATAAAATACTTTTAGAAAGTTCAACTTATATAAATTCAATAGGAGGTATTATGTTTAATATGATGTCAGTAGTAAACTTGTTCTTTCTAGAATAAAGTTTTTTTGTTTGGCAAGTGCTCGCCTACGCCAAGGCTACGGCGGACAGACCAGGTACTTACTTGGTACGTACCGAGTAAGTACCGACGTATATACGCACGTAATTACGACGTAATTACGGTCTAAATTTATTAAATACCCATTTAATAAATTCAATAACTAAAATCACTAAAACACCAACTATTACAATATAAAACCATTGCCAAAAATTAAGTGGAATAGTATGAAAAATATTTTGCAAAAACGGGCTATAAATCGCTAAAGCTTGTAAAAATAAACCCAAAATTACACTGGCAATTAAAAATTTATTATTAAAAAACTTTGTTTTCCAAATTGGTTTTTTTAGATTACGAACACTAAAAACATAAAACAAAGAACTTACACCCAAAACCGCAAAAGACATTGTTCGTGCTAAATCTAAATTCATTTCTCTACCCTGCCAAAATAACCAAAAAGTAAATAATACAAATAAAGCTGTAGTTAAACTAATCACACCAACTAAAACCTTACTTTCTAAATTTAAAATATTCTCATCTTTTTTAATTGGCTTATCTTTCATTACATCATAACTTGATGGATCTTGTGTCAAAGCCAAAGCTGGAAAAGTATCGTCAATTAAATTAACCCAAATAATTTGAGAAGCTAAAATTGGTAATGGCCATTTTAATAATAATCCTACTAAAATAATTGTTACTTCAGCCATTGAATCTGAAAGAAAATATAAAATAATCTTTTTAATATTAGCAAAAATAATCCTGCCTTGCCGAACAGCCTCAACAATAGTTTTAAAATTGTTGTTTAACAAAATTAAGTCTGATGATTCTTTTGCTACATCTGTTGATGTGCCCAAAGCAACACCAATATCAGCTTGCTTTAATGCTGGCGCATCATTTATACCATCACCTGTCATAGCAACAACCATATTCTTATCTTGCCAAGCGCTAACAATTTTTAATTTATCTTCAGGAGTTGTGCGCGCATAAAGTTTAATATTATTGACTTTTTCTTTAAATTCTTCATCTGACATTTTTGCTAATTCTTCGCCTTGTAAAATATTTTTCTCTTCAACTTTTAATCCAATTTCTTTGGCAATAACCTTAGCTGTAAATTTATTATCACCAGTAATCATTACTGTTTTTATTCCAGCTGATTTTGTTATGCTTATAGTTTCAGCCACATTGTCTCGAATAGGATCTTTAATTCCAACCAAACCAACTAAAACAAAGTTTGTATATAAGTCACTCATTGCCTGCCTGTCAGTTATATTATTATCAGAAATACTTTTGATTTTTACTGGCACTTTTTTATAACCTAAAGCCAAAACTCTTAATCCTTGTTTTGACATTTCATCATATAACTTAACAAATTTTTCTCTGCGATACGAATTTAACTCTAAATGTTTTTTAATTCTATGTGAATAAACATAATTAGAAAAAAGTAAAACTTTTTCTGGAGCACCTTTTAAATAAACAATATTATGCTCTTTATCAAATTTATGTAAAGTCATCATAAATTTATGCTGAGAATTAAATGGAACTTCATCTAAACGCAAATATTCTTTTTCTAAAATCTGTTTATCTATGCCAACATTCAAACCAGCTAATAATAAAGCTTTTTCAGTTAAATTGCCAACTAAATGATCAATACTTAGTTTGTCTTTTTTTTCAGCTACATAAGCATTATTACACAACATTCCAATGCGCAAAGAAAATAATTGTTCTTCTGCTGCTTGTTCAGTCAAATCCATATCAGAATCTTCAGTAATAATCTTAACAACCTGCATTTTGCCTTGAGTAATTGTGCCTGTTTTATCAGCGCAAATAACATTTGTAGATCCTAAAATTTCTGCGCTTAATAATCGTTTAACCAAAGACTTCTTTTTTAAAATTCTTTGCATTCCTACGGCTAAAACCACTGTTACAGTAACAGCTAAGCCCTCAGGAATTGCTGCCACAGCAACAGCTACTGAAGTCACAAACATTTCTCTAAATGAATGCCCTAAAAACAAACCAGTAATTAAAATCATAAAAGCAACAACCAGAATAACTTTTGTTAAAAAAATAGCAAAACGATCCAGTTTTTTTTGCAAAGGAGTTTTAACTGATTTTATACCAGCTACTAGTTGAGCGATTTTTCCAATTGCTGTTTGTTTTCCAGTTTCAACCACTACACCCCGTGCATTTCCTTGAATAACAATTGTGCCCATAAATGCCATATTAATGCGTTCAGCTAAAATTGTTTTTTCTCCTAAAACTCTGTTTGTTTTATTTCGCGCTTTAGACTCACCAGTTAAAACAGCTTCATTTATTTTCAAATCATTAACTTTAAATAATCGTATATCAGCTGGCACTTTATCACCAGCGCTTAAAATTACAATATCACCTGGCACCAAATTCATAGTTTCAATTAATTTTTCTTCTCCATCTCGCAAAACTTTAGTATAATTAACAACAATTTTTTGCAAAGCTTCTAAAGCGCGAGAAGTTTTAAATTCTTGTGAAAAACCAACAACAATATTTATTAAAACAGCTAATAATATAACAAAGCCATTAATTGTATCGCCTAAAATAAAACTTATTAAAACTGCTATAACTAAAACAATAACCATTGATGATTTAATCTGATTCCATAAAATATCCAGTAATCCTTCCTGCTTTTTACGAGGCAAAATATTTAAACCAAATTTAAGCCTGCGTTTTTCAACTTCATTTTCACTTAACCCGCTTTCTGAACTATAAAGTTTGTTTAAAATAGTTTGCAAATTAAAAACCCACCACTTTGTTTCTGGCTGTATTTCTTGTGGATTTGAATTTTGTTTTTTCACTTTCATCTTGATTAATTATAGCATTTAAAAAAATAAAATAAAATTTATCATTAGCTCACGGTCGTGAGCTAATGATAAATAAAATAAAAAACAATAAATAAAAAACTCCGAAAAAATTAATTCTCGGAGTTGAAATTTGTAAATTTGAAAAATTTATTTATTTAATCAAATTCATTTTTTTAATTTTGCTGAAGTTTCCAGCTTGAATTTGATAAAAATAAATTCCGCTCGGTAAATCACTGGCATCCCACTGGATTTGATGTGTTCCAGCAGAACGCTCGCTATTTACCAGATTTGCAACTTCTTGACCAATTATATCAAAAATTTTAAGTGACACATGGTCAGTTTGTGACAAATCAAATGAAATTGTTGTTGTTGGGTTGAATGGATTAGGGTAATTTTGATAGAGTTGGAAATTACTTGGCTGAGTTTTTATTGTTTTGTAATTTTCAACATCAGTAGTAGTAATTCCCGCCAAATTAACTGACTCAACTTTAAACTTTAATGGCTTTTCTGAAAATTCAAAAATAAAATTTCCATTATCCGCCATTTTTGTTTTTACTATAACCTGGCCGTTTGGCATGTATGCTGTTACTTGAGCAAGATTGCCTTCTGAAGAAATATAGACCATATTGCCAAAACTTGAAGAGTCAAAACCAACAGACATTGGGGCACTTTTTCTGCTACTCATAAGTCGCCCAATTCCCCATCTTTCTAGTAACGGATTTGTTGAATCTTTTATATATAAGTTCAACAAATAAGCATCATATAAACATGGATGACCAAAAAGAATTGATCCGAGCCCAATATTTATTCCATTTTTGTTATACCGATAACTAACTCTATCAGACAAAGAAAAGGTTGCCATAACAGATAGGTCAAATATATTAATCACGCCGTTTCTATCAACATCACCCCTAACACCATCAATTGTTTTAAAAACTTGACTAGTGTTGTCATAGTGGGTGTTAGTGTCTTGAGTAAATGTTTCAAGACTTAACCAGTGGCTCACTGATTCATTAACAGACATATTGTTAGTAAAACCGAAATGCATCAGCCAGAGAAAATCAATTCCATTTTCTGAATCTGCAATCCAAGAATAAACATGATTTCCTGGTTGCTGGTTTAAAAAAATTGTTCCACCATAAAGTTTATATGGCGTTCCGCCAATCTCCTGGGTCTGCCAGCGAGATGATATTTCGCCCATTTTCTGTAAAAGCATTGTATGCTTCCACTCAGCTCGCAGGATAACAATTTTTGAGTTTGCTTTCCAGCCATCAATTGGCCTTAAGCCAAATTGCAAATCACATGGCTCTCCAGGTAAAAGATAGAGTGTATCCGGGTAGTCAGGATACATTTTAAAATAATCACCATACTGAGCAAACACACCAGTAACTAAAAAAACAACTGACAATAAAACAACAAAAATGATAGATTTTTTCATAATCTATCCTCCTAATTTAGTAAATGATTATAATGAACTGTATAAACAGTCTAACATGGTTCATTAATCTAGTCAAGACTCTCTATTTATACATCTTTAACAAACTATTAATATCAAATCCTTGAAGCATTTCCTTGCCTTGTTGTGTTGTATTTAGCAATTCTTTATACGGAGCAAACACATTTTCAAGCATTGGTGGAAGATAAATAATTGCAAGAATTATTGGAATAATAATAATCAAAATTTTGAGAATAGAAAAAACTCTATTCCACATCATATGTTTATGAAGCTTGTTTACTTTTTCATAAATCTCCATTAATAATTCTTCTTGATTTAGTTTTTGTTTTTCTTCAGGCATAATTTTTATTTTAATTTTAATTCTATTAATGGAGCCGTCTCGGGGTTACGATCCCCGTACCTCGGCCTTACCATGGCCGCGCTCTGCCGATTGAGCTAAGACGGCAAGAGCTTACATCTCTTGAATTCGCTTTTTAAATTCAGCTAGTTTTTGATTATCTGGATTAATATTTTTTAATTTGTTAAATGTATCCAAAGCAAGAATTTTATTTTTATTAATAATTGCAGCATCAATTAAAAAATCTAAATATTTAGGATTATTAGGTTCTAATTCACTGGCTTTGCGAACTGCTGTTAAAGCTCTACCTGGATTACTTAAATTATATTCTGCTTCAGCTAAATCCAAATAATGTTCAGCATTTTTCTTGTTACTTAATTCAATTGATTTTTGATAGTTAGTTTTGGCTCTTTCCCAATTGCCTGTTTCAGCTTCTAAATTACCCAAACCACTAAATGCGCGACTACTTTTTCTGTCTTTTTTTAAAACATGATCATATAATTCTTTTGCATGTTCAAAATCTTTTTGCTTAGAATAAATTTTAGCCAAACCCAAATAGGCATTTTCATTATTAGGGTCAATCGCAATTATTTCTAAATAAGTTTTTTCTGCTTGACTATATTTTTCTTCTTGTATTAATTCATGTGCTAAATTAAATTTTTCATTTATTTTTTCTTGTTTTTCTTTTAAAGACATTCTAATAGTTTTTTTTAATTGTTGTTCTTCTTTGTATTTTTTTTCTAATAAAATTACTGAATGATAAAATTTACTTGACCAATCACAAATTTTACGCCAAACTGATGATTGAAATAATTTTGTTATAAATTTAAAATCTCGTTTAAATCTTTTTTCTAATAAATTGTACTTAACTTCTGCTTGTTTTTCAGCTTGTAATTTTTTTAGATTAATATTGGCTAATAATGGAAATTTCCTAAAAATAATAATACCTACAAAAGATAGGCTAATTAGAATGATAATAATGAAAAATACTGAAAACATAATTTTTTAAGCTTTATTTGACGACCCAAACAATCTTATTTTTTCTTGAATTGTTTTTTGTGTTGCATTAATTGAAGGAATTAAAATATTGCGCGGATCAATTTCATGGACTTTGCTCATTAATGTCTGCCTTAATCTATTAGTAAACACTTGTCTTAGTTTTGTGTCAATATTGATTACGGCTACTCCATTCTTTATTGCCAACTTAATGTCTGCGCTAGAAACTCCAGAAGCTCCGTGCAATACTAAAGGTAATTTTGTTTTAGAGCTTATATCTTTAAGTAAATTTTGATCAATTTTTTCTTGATCTTTAAAAATTCCATGTGCAGCGCCAACTGATGGCGCAAACGAATCAATATTAGTAGCTTTAACAAATTTTTCTGCTTGTTCTGGATTTGTCATACTTTCTTTTATTTGATCTATAATTTTTTTATTAGACAAATCTTTTTTTCCTAAAACACGGCCTAATTCACCTTGTGCCCAACACTTATGTTTATGAGCATAATCAGTTGATTGTTTTGTTAAAGCAACATTTTCATCAAAAGGTAATTCAGAAGCATCAATATGAATTGAAGTAAAGCCAGCATGAATGCATTCAGCCACAGAATGAAAACTTTTGCCATGATCTAAATGTAAAGCAACCGGAACTGTTACAGCTTCATTTTTAGCAATAGTTTCCATAATATGAGTTATTGGCTTAAGGCCAGCATATTGAACAGTTTTTTCTGAAATCTGAATAATAACTGGTGACTTTTCAGCAACAGCGCCACGAACAATTGCCAAAGTGGTTTCTAAATTAAAAGTATTAAAAGCAGGAACTGCATAATTTCCTTTAACTGCTTTTGGGATAATTTCTTTAATGTGTACAAGCATATTATATATTTTTAATTATTTTAATAAATTTATCAGAACTTAAACTGGCACTGCCAACTAAGGCTCCGTTAATTAAATCTATATCTAAAAAATTATTTATATTATCTGCATTAACTGAACCGCCATAAATTATGGAAATATTATTATTTAAATTTTGATTAATAATTTGAATTACATCTTGAACATCTTCTGATTTTGCAGATGGATTTGGACTAATAGCCCAAATAGGTTCATAAGCAATAATTAATTTTTTGCTCTCTAATTTTAGACCTTTTAAAGCTTTACTAATTTGTGTGTTTAAAATTAAATTAGTTTTTCCTTCTTGTCTTTCTTGCTTTGTTTCTCCAATACAAAGAATTGGAATTAAATTATTTTCAAGCGCAATAATAATCTTTTTATTAATATCTTCATCTGTTTCATTTGAATCTTTTCTTGTTTCAGAATGTCCAATAATTACATATTCAACGCCTAATTCTTTTAACTGCTCAATAGAAATTTCTCCTGTATCAGCGCCTTGTTTTTTATAAAAAACATCTTGTGCGCCTAATTTTATTTTAGAGTCTTTTATTATTTCTCCAACACCATCAAGCGCTGTAAAACTTGGACATAATATTATTTCTAAATTTTTTTGTATTTTTATATTTTTTGTCTTATCTAAAATTTCTAATGCCAAATCTTCTGCTTGTTTATTAAGCAATTGCATTTTCCAATTCGCGATTAAATATGTTTTTTTCATTTTTTTTAGTGAGTATGGACTCGACGGGAATTGAACCCGCATCTTTCGTCTGTCAAGAACGATGTATTGCCAAATTATACTACGAGCCCGTAGTCCATACTCTACTTTATTATACAAACAAAAAAGCCCTTTTACAAGGGCATCTTTGTTGACAGACGATT
>CAZAVD010000034.1:0-8737 GCA_964488715.1 uncultured Gammaproteobacteria bacterium
TTAAAAAAGGCTGGTCAGAGCAAAAGCGAAAATTATTTATTGCAGCGCCTTTGCACCATCATTTCCAACTTAAAGGCATGAAAAACGAAACAGTAGTAATGCGTTATTGGATTATAACAGGAATTACAACAGTTGTTGCTTTGCTGATTTATTTACTAGATAAAGGAATATGAAAAAGATAATTAAAAAAATATACTATATTGGTGGAACGATTTATCGTGGAATGATTGGAGTTTCACATAATTTATTTGATAAAGAAGAAGTTTTAGAAAACACAGAAAAAGAAATAATAGGAAAAAGTATAAATAATAAAAATATTTTATGTTATAAAATTGGAACTGGTGAAAAGAAATTGTTAATAGTTGGTGGAATTCACGGAAATGAAGTTGGGACTGTTAAATTAGCAAAGAAAATTATAAACTATTTTTATAATAAAAATATAAATTTAAAATTATATATTATTCCAGTTTTAAATATAGACGGTTATTTACAAGCTAAAAAAAATCTAGATTATATTCATCGTGGAAAAATCGGAAGATTTAATTTAAATAATGTAGATTTAAATAGAAATTTTCCAACAGAAAATTTTTCACAAAAATCAGAATGGAAAACTGGAAAAAATTATGCAGAAAAATCAGAGCAAGTTTTTTGCGGAGAATTTGGTGAATCAGAGCCAGAAACACAAGCTTTAATAAATTTTATTAAAAATAATAATATTAATAATTTAATAATGCTTCATAATGTTGGCAAAGATGTAGTTATAGATAAAGATGACGAAATTGCAAAAAACTGGGCAGAGATTTATAAAAAATATTCTAAATTTAATATAAAATATAGTTTAGATTTGTCAGGCAGTGCTATGGACTGGGCAAAAGAAAATAATATTAATTATATGGCAGTAGAAGGAAGTTCAAGATGGGGTAGTGATTGGAAAAGACAGAAAAATGCTATTATTAAAATTTTAAATAATTAAAATATGCTTTTATCATTAAACTGGCTAAAAGATTACATTGATCTACCAAAAAATATTACTCCGCAAAAATTAGCGGATAATTTAACAATGTCCACAGTTGAGGTAGAATCTGTGCAAGATCAAGCAAAACAGTTTGATAAAATGGTTGTTGGTAAAATTTTAGAATTAAAATCACATCCAAATGCAGATAAATTAAAAATTGCAATAATAGATATTGGTCATCCAAAACCAGTGCAAATTGTATGCGGAGGAATAAATTTGCAAGAAAAAATGATAGTAGCAGTAGCTTTGCCATGCGCAAAAGTTCGTTGGCATGGAAAAGGTGAACCTGTTATTTTAGAAGAAACAAAAATAAGAGGAGAAAAATCTTTTGGTATGATTTGCGCATCAAATGA
Source organism: uncultured Gammaproteobacteria bacterium (assembly GCA_964488715.1). Classification (GTDB taxonomy): domain Bacteria; phylum Patescibacteriota; class Patescibacteriia; order UBA2196; family UBA2196; genus CAYNCE01. Next base: position 1,369 of record CAZAVD010000034.1, read on the forward strand.
AATCGGAATTGAAAGCATTGTATCATGTGGAGAAATGGAGATAGCTGATTTATCAAATATTTTAAATAATAAAAACATTGGTGAACCTATAGCTCAGGCTTTAGAGCTAAATGATGTAATTATAGAAATAGAAAATAAATCTTTAACAAATCGTCCTGATTTATGGTCGCATTATGGGATAGCAAGAGAATTAAGTGCGATTTATAATGTGCCGTTAAAAAAATTAGAATTATTGCAAGAAATTACAGGATCCCTCGGCAAGCTCAGGATGACTGTCAGCATAATAGATAAAAATTTGTGTAGTAGATATATTGGTTGTATTGTTAAAAATATTAAAATCGCGCAATCACCAGAATGGATGCAAAAAAGATTAGAAGTTGTTGGTCTGCGAAGTATAAATAATATTGTAGATATTACAAATTATGTTTTATTTGATATAGGACAACCAACTCATGCTTTTGATAAAACACTGATTCACACAGATAAGAACACAGATCAAACACAGATAATTATTAGAACTGCTGAAAAAGGCGAGAAAATCCAGAGCTTGGATAAAGAAGAAAGAGAACTAGATGAAGGTATATTAGTTATTGCAAATTCAGAAAAGCCAATTGCAATTGCAGGAATTATGGGTGGATCAAATTCAGAAGTAGATAGTAAAACAGCAGAAATTATTTTAGAATCAGCATCATTTAATGCAATGAGTGTGCGTAAAACATCTCAAAAATTAAATCTGCGCACAGAAGCATCAATGCGATTTGAAAAAAGTCTTGATTCAAATTTAGCAGAAGTTGCAATGTTGCGGATGTTGTATTTAGTTAAAAAAATAATTCCAGAATCAGAAATTACAGAGTATATTGATGAATATCCAATTAAGCAAAAAAATGTTGAAATAAATATTAATCATGATTTTATTGAAAAAAGAATTGGACAAAAATTTGAACAAGAAGAAATTGTTAAAATTTTAGAAAAATTAGGTTATAAAATTAGTGAAGAAAATAATAAAAACTATAAAATACAGGTTCCTTTTTGGCGCGCTACTGGAGATGTTTCAATTCCAGAAGACATTGTGGAGGAAGTTGCTAGAATTTATGGTTATGATAATCTAAAAGAAAAAGTTGAAATGATTGAAATGAGTAAACCAAAATTTCAATTAGAATTTGATTTACAAAATAAAATAAAAAATTATTTATCACTTGGATGTGGAATGAATGAAGTTTTTAATTATCCTTGGTCAGATGAAAAAGGATCTATAGAAATTGCCAATCCACCAGCAGAGGAAAATAGATTTTTACAAACAAGTTTAATTCCAAATTTAATTAAAAATGTTCAAGATAATTTAAGATATTTTTCAGAGTTTAAATTATTTGAATTAGCGCGAGTATTTAAAATTAATGATGATGAAAGTTTTGGAAATGATATTTTACCAGAACAGCCAAAAATGTTAGCTGGAGCAATTGTTTCTAAAAATGATGTTTTTTTGGAAATAAAGGGAATTGTTGAAGGAATGTTAGATAAATTACAAATAAATTCTAAATTCCAAATTCCAAAATTTTTAAATCAAGAAAAAAGCTTAGGAATTTTTATTAATGACGAACAAATTGGGTGGTTGGGAGTTTTAAAAGATAAGATAAAAAACAAAGAAGTTGGTTTGTTTGAAATTAATTTTAATAAATTAATAAAAATTAAAAATAATATAAAATGTCAAAAACTTTCTCAATTCCCATCAATTGAAAGAGATATTGCAATTGAAGTTGATTATGATGTAAAATGGGGTGATATCTCTTCTGCCATTTTTACTCTTGCCTCTGTCATCCCTGCGAAGGCAGGGATCCAGAATTCAATTATAAAAGATATCATTTTTTTATCAGAATATGATCTACAAAACAAAAAATCTCTTGCTTTTAGAGTAATTTATCAAGCTAACAAAACTTTAAAAGATAAAGAAGTTGAAGTTATTGAAAATAAAATTATTAAATTATTACAAAAGAAATTTAACGCAGAATTAAGAAGTTAATTTTTTTGACAAAAAACTTCTTTTAAGCTAAAATTAAGTTATAAATATATGTTAGATTTAGTTAAAAAATTTTATAATTTTACTGTATATTTCCAGCCTTTAGCAGAAGGAGGTTATAATGTTATGGTGCCTGCTTTTCCAGAAATTTGTACATTTGGAAGTAATTTAGATGATGCAAGAGAAAGTGCTAAAGAGGCGATTGAATGTATTTTGGAAAGTAATTTAAAAAGAAAAGAAAGTTTGTTTAATAAAAATTTTGATTTTGTTCGGCAGGAAATTCAAATTCCTCTAAAAGAGGCTAATGTTTAATGTCAGTTTTACCTGTAATTAGTGGAAAGAAAGTAATTAAGGCTCTTTTGAAAATGGGCTTTTTTATTGATCATCAAAAAGGTTCACATGTTAGATTAATAAATAAATTAAATCCAGAAATTAGATTAACATCTCCAACTACTTCAAAAGATTTACCAAAACCAACATTAAAAAGTATAATTCGTCAAGCAGAAATTACAGTTGATGAATTAAAAAGTAATTTATAAATATTATGCCTAAAAAATCTACAAAAAAACCAAAATCAGATTATAAAGCAGAGCAAATTACAGTTCTGGAAGGTTTAGAGCCTGTTAGAAAAAGACCAGGAATGTATATTGGTTCAACTGGCAGTTCAGGATATCACCATATGATATGGGAAGTTGTTGATAATGGCATTGATGAGGCAATGGCAGGTCATGCTACAGAAATTTCAGTTACCCTTTTATCAAATGGTGGAGTTTCAGTTTCAGATGATGGCCGTGGTATTCCAGTTGATATTCATAAGCAATATAAAGTTTCAGCTTTAGAATTAGCTTTAACAAAATTGCATGCAGGTGGCAAGTTTGGCGGAGGAGGATATAAAGTTTCAGGTGGTTTGCATGGAGTTGGTGTTTCAGTTGTAAATGCGTTATCAGAATATTTAAAAGCTGAAATTAAAAAAGATGGGAAATTATGGATGCAAGAATATGCATATGGTAAACCTAAAAAGAAAGTTAAAGCAGTTGGGCCAGCGCGTGGTACTGGAACAACTATTTCATTTAAACCAGATCAGAAAATTTTTGATGTATCAGAGTTTAACTGGAAAACTATTATTGACCATTTGCGTCAGCAAGCATATTTAAACAAAGGAATTAAAATCAAAATTTTTGATGAAAGAGTAAAGGGAAAGTTTAATTCCTATGAATTTTATTTTGAAGGAGGAGTAAAATCTTATGTTAAACATTTAAATTCAAATAATGAGCCAAAACATCAAAATGTTTTTTATGTTGATAAAGAAATTATTCCAATTAAAAATGGGTCAAATAATGGAGACGAAGAAGATAAAGAAAAAATAGATAAAAAGGATCCAGTAGTAGTTGAAGTTGCTTTGCAATATGTTGATGATTATCGTGAGTCAGTTTTTGCTTTTGCAAATAATATTCATAATCTAGAAGGAGGAATGCATTTGGTTGGATTTAGAACTGCTTTAACCAGAACTTTAAATAATTATGCTCGCAAGAACAATATTTTAAAAGAAAAAGATGTTAATTTATCTGGCGAAGATGTGCGTGAAGGCCTGACTGTTGTTGTGGCAGTTAGGGTAATAAATCCGCAATTTGAAGGTCAAACTAAAGCCAAATTAGGCAATCCAGAAGTTCGCACAGCAGTTGATCAAGTTTTTGGAGAATATTTTTCAATATTTTTAGAAGAAAATCCAAGAGAAGCAGAAGCTATTATTGGCAAAGCTTTATTAGCAGCTCAAGCGCGTCGTGCAGCTAAGCAGGCAAGAGAAACAGTTTTGCGCAAGGGCGCCCTAGATGGTTTTGCATTGCCTGGAAAACTAGCGGATTGTTCATCAAAAGAACCAGAAAAATCAGAATTATATATTGTTGAGGGCGATTCTGCCGGAGGCTCAGCTAAGCAAGGAAGAGATAGAGAAACGCAAGCAATTCTTCCTTTGCGTGGTAAGATTTTAAATGTTGAACGAGCCAGATTAGATAAAATGCTTGCAAATAATGAGGTAAAGTCTTTGATTATTGCTTTAGGCACAAACATTGGTGAAGAATTTAATCTTGAAGATTTACGATATGATAAAATTGTAATTATGACTGATGCAGATGTTGACGGCTCTCATATTAGAACTTTGCTTTTAACTTTATTTTATAGATATTTTCCAGATATTGTTAAACAAGGTCATTTATATATTGCGCAACCACCATTATTTTCCCTTAAAAAAGGAAGCACTATGAAGTATGTTTATAGTGATGATGAAAAGGAGAAAGTAATTAAGGAATTAAGTAAGGGAGTAATTAAGGGAAATAAAAAAGAAATTGATGAAAAAACAGAAGAGCCAGAAAGTGAGACTGGAGTGGGTGAAAAAGTTGCTGGTATTAATATTCAGCGATACAAAGGTCTTGGTGAAATGAATCCAGATCAGCTTTGGGAAACAACAATGAATCCTGAAAATAGAATTTTACTTAAAGTAACTGTTGATGATGCTGAAAGAGCTGATGAAACTTTTGATATTTTAATGGGCAATGAAGTTGCTCCTAGAAAAAAATTCATCCAAACCCATGCAAAATATGTTAAGAATTTGGATGTGTAAAATATTTGACAAAAAAATATAGTATGCTATTCTAAGGCTAGAGACCCAAAAGGTCTTTTTAAAATACTTATGTTAAATAAATTAATAAACTATATTAAAGCTTCTAAACGCGAGCTTAAAAAGGTTGTTTGGCCAAGTAAAAAGCAAACCCGTAATCACACTTTGCTTGTGATTGGGTTTTCTTTGGCTGTAGCAGCATTTTTAGGTGCAGTTGATTTTGGATTGAGTAAAATTATAGAAATTATACTTTAATATTCAGTGTAAATCAGTGTTCACATCTGTGTGAATCAGTGTCTTATGGCTAAACAAACATCACAACAAGGCAAACGTTGGTATGCCTTACATACTTATTCAGGTTATGAGGAAAATGTTAAACACAATCTAGAGCAAAGGATTGATTCTTTGGATATGCAGGACAAAATTTTTAAAGTATTAGTGCCTAAAGAAAAAAAGATTAAAATTAAAAATGGTCGTCGCAAGGTTGTAGAAGAAAAAATTTATCCAGGATATGTAATGATAGAAATGGTAGTTGATGATGCCTCATGGTATGTAGTGCGAAATACACCAAATGTAACTGGTTTTATTGGTGCTGGCACAACTCCAACACCTGTTTCTGATGCAGAAATTGAAGAATTGCAAAAACGAATGGGAGTTGAAGAACCAAAATACAAAATTGATATTTCAGTTGGTTCAGCTGTTAAGGTTACAGACGGACCATTTAAAGATATGGATGCTAAAGTATCTGAAATTGATGAAGCGCGTGGCAGAGTTAAAGTTTTGGTATCAATGTTTGGACGGGAAACACCTGTTGATCTAGACTTTTTACAAGTAAAAAAGATTTAAAAAATTATGGCTAATAAAGAAATAAAAACAACACTTAAATTACAAATTCGTGCTGGACAAGCAAATCCAGCTCCACCAGTTGGCCCTGCTTTAGGACAACATGGTCTTAATATTCAAGAATTTTGTACTAAATTTAATGATGCAACCAAAGATAAAGGTGGTGATGTTATTCCAGTAGAAATTTCAGTTTATGAAGATCGTTCTTTTGATTTTAAATTAAAAACTCCACCAGCTGCAGAATTATTAAAAAAAGCAGCTAAAATTAAAAAAGGTTCTGGTAAACCGAATTTAGAAAAAGTTGGTTCTGTAACAAAATCTCAAATTAAAGAAATTGCTGAAATTAAGATGATTGATTTAAATGCAAATGATATTGAGGCAGCAATGGAGATTATTAAAGGAACAGCAAAACAAATGGGGTTAGAAGTAAAATAAAAAATTATGAAAAATCCAATTATAAGAACAATTTATTTATACTTATTTGCTTTAATTGGTTTAGGTATGCTTGTTATTGGCATGTCAATGATAATTAATCTTGGTTTAAAAACCTGGATTTTTACTAAAGCTGATATGCAAGAAACTTATTATTCAAGACCAGTGCCAGTGGAAATTGATAAAAAATCTGAATTAGAAGTTGTAGATGTTAAAGAACTAAAAGATCCTAATTTTTATGTTCAACGCAATCGTCAAAGACAAGCATCAACTGCAATTTCTTTGATTTTGGTTGGTTTACCATTATGGTTATTTCACTGGTTTATAATTAAAAGAGATTTAAGAAAAAGAGAAGATTAATTAATATTTTTATGAAAAATGAAAAAATATATTCTTTAGAAGATGGAATTAAAAAAGTTAAAGAAAATGCTAAAGCAAAATTTGATGAATCAATTGAAGTACATATTCGTACTGGTATTGATCCAAAAAAAGGCGAACAACAAGTTCGCGCTACTTGTGTTTTGCCACATGGAACTGGTAAAACCAAACGCGTAGCTGTTTTTACTGAAAATGAAAAAGAAGCCAAAGAAGCTGGCGCAGATATTACAGGTGGCAAAGAGTTAATTCAAAAAATTAAAACTAAAGGTGTTATTGATTTTGATATTGCAGTAGCTACACCAGATATTATGAGAGAATTAGCGCAAATTGCTAAAATTCTTGGACCAAAAGGTTTAATGCCAAGTCCAAAAAATGAAACAGTAACTAAAGATATTGCTAAGACAGTTAAAGAATTAAAAGGCGGTAAAATTGCTTTTAAAAATGATGAAACATCAAATATTCATCAGATAATTGGTAAAGTTTCTTGGAATGATAAAAAATTGATTGAAAATTTTGATGCTTTTATGCAGGCAGTAAATAAAGTTAAGCCATCTGGCGTTAAAGGAGAATTGGTTAGAGCTGTTACAATTTGTTCAAGTATGGGAAAGGGAATTAGAATTACAACTTAAGAATGAAATTAAGTATTATAATTGTTTCATGGAATACAGTAGATTTAACATTAAAGTGTGTTAAATCTATTTTTAGGTATTTTAAAAATATAGATTTTGAGATTATTTTAATAGACAATAATTCAACAGATAATACTTTAGAATTAATAAAGAAAGAATTTATCTCAGAGATATCTCAGAGATATCTCAGAGTTATTGAGAACAAAGAAAATTTAGGTTTTGCAAAGGCAAATAATATTGGAATTAAACAGGCGACAGGGGAATATATTTTATTACTAAATTCAGATACCCAACTAATTGATAATAGTATTTTAAAAATTATAAAATATATTAATTCTAATCCTAAAATCGGCATTATAGGCCCTAAATTATTAAACTCTAATCACACACTTCAACGCTCTTGTCGTAGATTTCCAAATTTATTAGACCAAATTTTTATTCAATTAAAATTTTATAATT
>CAZAVD010000035.1:0-8705 GCA_964488715.1 uncultured Gammaproteobacteria bacterium
TATTTTTTTCATGATTTGAATCGCTTTTCAACAGATTTAGATTTTGATCTTTTGGATAAAAACAAAGAAAAAGAAGTGTTAGAAAAGATTGAAAATATTGCTAGAGAATATGGAACAATTAAAGAAAAGTTGAATAAAAATAATACAATATTTATTTTGCTTTCATATAACAAAAAAGAGCACAATATCAAGATTGAAATCAATAAAAGAAATTTTAATTCTCAATATGAAGTAAAGAATTTTTTAGGTATTTCAATGCTAGTTATAAAGCAAAAAGATATGTTTGCGCATAAACTTGTTGCTATGCTTGAGCGCAAAAAAACAGCTAATCGCGATATTTATGATGTTTGGTTTTTTATGAAGAATAATTGGAGCATAAACAAAAAGATCATAGAACAAAGAACAGAAATGAGTTTTGTTAAGTACATTAAAAAATGTATTCAGTTTATTGAGAAAGTTTCAGATAAACATATATTGTCTGGTTTAGGTGAGATTTTGGATGAAAAACAAAAACAGTGGGTAAAATCAAACCTTAAAAAAGATGTTTTATTTTTATTAAAGTTGAGAATAAAGAATAGTAATTAATTTCAATTTGCTAAATTGAATATATTTAGAAAACTTTCAGGCTTGACCTGGAAGTTTTCTTGCTTTAAGATAACTTAATGAGTAAAATAAAAAATTTACTTAATAAAAACTGGCTATGGGCATTAATAGTTTTTGCTATTAGTTTTAGTGTGTATTTATTTACATTAGCTCCAACTATTTTTTTAGAAGATTCATCAGAATTTGTTTCAGCAGCAGCAACTTTAGGAATTCCTCATCCATCTGGTTATCCTTTGTATGTTTTATTAGGAAAGCTTTTTACTTTTTTGCCAATAGGTGATATTGTTTGGCAAGTTAATATGATGTCAGCGTTTTTTGGAGCATTAACTTGCGCAATGTTGTTTTTGGTTTTACAGCAAATTATAGGTTGGCTCCATGCTCCCGCGTGGAGCCATAATGCAAAAGGCTCCACCCAAGAGGGATGGAGCCAACATTTAATAATTTTTATTCCTTTTATTACTTCTTTAATTTTTGCATTTAGTTTAACTTTTTGGTCTCAAGCAATTACAGCAGAAGTATATTGCTTAAATACTTTTTTTGTTTTATTATGTGTTTGGATTTTATTAAAATGGAGCATAAATAAAAAAGATAAATTATTATTATGGTTTGCTTTTATTTTTGGACTTTCTTTAACAAATCACACAATGATGATAATGCTTGCGCCAGTTTTTATTATTTATATTTTGTTTGTTCAGCCAAATTTGATTTATAATTGGAAATTAATTTTAAAAGCTTTTATTTTATCAATTTTAGGTTTTTCAATTTATTTATTTTTACCATTACGATCAGCTATGTTTCCTGAAATTGATTGGGGCAGGACGCGCGAATTAAAAGGCTTTTTGTATCATCTATCACGCAAGCAATATGGCGATTTTAGCTGGAATATTTTAGCTGATTTTGATTTAAAAAATAAATGGCTTTTTTTTGATTCTTTTTTTAAAGAACTGCTTTTACAGTTTACTTGGGTTTCAGTTATTTTTGCTTTATGCGGTTTTATTTGGCAGTGGTTTAAACAAAAAAAAGTTTTCTTTTTATTGTTTGGAATTTTTATAATGAATAGTTTTGCTTTTATCTTATTTCGCAAAGCAGGCTTTTCTATAGAAAATGAAGGATATTTTAGAGTTTATTATCTTCCAGCATTTTTAATGTTTGTAATTTGGTTTGGTTTAGGATTGTTTTATATTATTAATTTTTTGTTTAAAAAAATTAATAAAAATAAAAAACCCTTAATTACTCAATTACTTAATTACTTAATTATTTTAATTCTTATTTTATTGCCATTGTCTTTTTTAATAAATAATTATAAATACAATGATTTAAGTGATTTTAATTTTTTAAATGATTATGGTTATCAGGTTTTAAATAGTTTAGAACCAAATGCAATTTTGATTGTTTATAATGAATTTCCAGGTTTAGATAATACAATTTTTTCTTTAACTTATTGGCATGCTGCAAAAAAAATGCGACAAGATGTAATTTTGGTTTCTTTAAGTGGTTTGTTTTATCAGCCAACTGGGAGTTCAATGAAAGATTTAATGTCTTGGAAAATATCTAAACAAAAACAAGAATTAGTAAAATATGTATGGAAATTTTATAGCGCAGGTCATCCAATTTATACATTTTATAATTTAAATGGCACAGAACAAGAAGATTATTTATTTACACGGTCAAATGGTTTGGTTTACAAAGTTTATGAAAATATAGAGCAGGCTAAACATGCTCAAATAAATAATCCTGTATTACATTTAATTGATGAAGAAAATGAAAAAGTTATTAATAATAATTCGGGTGTTGATTTATTGGGTGATGTTTTTTATGCGCGCGCTTCTTATTATTTAGAAAATAATTGGTTTGAAAAATCTCAAGAATTATTTATCAAAGCTTTTAATTTTGATTTTTCTCCTTTTTCAGACAATTCACATTCATATATTAAGCATAGAGAGAAGTGGTTAGGGACAGGTCTGTGACCTGTCCTTTTTGCTTTTTCCACCTGTCATCCCTGTGGAGGCAGGGAACCATTTTTTCAACTAAAAAAAGAAATACCTAATTTTAATGGTTATGACACGGAATTTTTGTTGAAGAATTTTATCATTACCCATAATACTGTTTCTTTATTGATTTTGCTAAGATTTTAGCCATTAAAGGTGGAACAGCATTTCCGATTTGTCTCCATTGTGTTTTATAATCCCCACAAAGATGATAATTATCATTAAAAGTTTGTAATCTTTTTATTTCTGGTATACGTAAAAATCTATTTTTCCAATGAAAAGGCCCCATATTATTTGAATGGCTTGCTTGTATCGTCCATGATGGACGATCTGGAGATAGTTTTAGTAAAAATGACCAATAACGGGAACGCCATTTAAATTTAGGGTTTGGATGGTTTCTCTTTTCTGTAAAATATAAATAATTATCTCCTGGTGGAATTTTTTTTAACAATTCTTTATGTTTTGAACCTGCAAGTTTTTTTTTATCTTCAGGTAAATTAAAGTCAATATCTGATAAAACATCTCCACATGTTATCCATCTTTTTTTGTTATTACTTTTATTTGGATCACCATGTGTTTCTTTTGGAAAAATAAATTTTTTGTTTCCTTTTTTAACACCAACACAAAAAAATCTCTCTCTTGTTTGTGGTATTCCATAATTAGCACAATTTATAACTTGATAGGAAATGTTATAATTAAGTTTATCAGATTCTTTTTTTAAGTAATCAAATGCTTCTTTGTGAGGTTTATAAGTGAATCCAAAAACATTTTCAAAAAGAAACACTTTAGGATTTAACTCTTTTAGTGCCCTAAAATATTCTTGCAATGTAAAAGAATTTTCATCTTCCATTGCTCTTTTTTTATTTTTCAAATAAAATCTAGATTTTGAATATGCTGGGCATGGTGGTCCTCCAATTAGACAATCAATTTTTTTATCTTTAGTTATTTTTTTAAAGTTTATATTTCTTATATCATCACAAATAACCTCATCTGAAATTTTATTTTTTTTTAAACTATCACAAGCAGGTTGCCAATAGTCAGTGGAAAAAATATTTTTAAAACCAGCTTTGTGAAAACCCAAATCAATACCACCTGCCCCCGAATATATACTTACTACTTTTATTTTTGTCATATGTTAAATATTTTTTAATAAAAAGGTAATCATTTGCTTACCTAAAAGAGGAGGCACAGCATTACCTATCTGTTTCTGAATTGACCTACGGTTTCCAATAAATTTATAGTTTTTAGGAAATGTTTGAATGGCTGCAATTTCAGGAACTCTTAATCTGCGTGAAGTCCAGTGAAAAGGCCCAACCCATGGTCCTGGTTGCGCTGCAATTGTCCATGAAGTTATATCAGGATGTAATTTAAGAAGGAAACTCCAAAATCTTTTTCCCGCTTTAAATTTAGGATGTGGTCCAAACGGTTTTTTTGTAAGTTCTATATAATTCTTTCCGGGAGGAACTTTTACTAAATCATCATAGTAAGTACCATTAATAGCTTCTTCTTCTGGTTCATAGTATTTTTGCGTGTCATATTTTTTTATTGCTTCACCGACAGTAACATACGGCTTCATTTCTAAATTTTTACTATTTTTTGCTTCACAATGTGTTTTTTGAGGTTCGCCATTAATTTTTTTTCTTGATCCCAAAATAAAAATTCTTTTTCTTCTTTGTGGGACACCGTAATCTGTAGCAACAGTTTTTATTATTTTTGTTGAATAACCTAGTTTTTCTACATATTTTATAATCTCATCTACGACATGTTTGTTTGATGGATGAAGTAAGCTTTCAACATTTTCAAATAAAAAGCCATCTGGTTTTAATTCTTTTGCCATTCTTAAGTATTCCCCGACCATATTTCTTGGGTCTTTATCTTTTTTTCTCGTATCATTGCCAACCCAGTAACCAGCTTTTGAAAACGGTTGACAAGGAGGACCTCCAATTAAAATAAATTTTTCATGTTTATTATTTTTTAGTATTTCTTTATATTTTTGTACATCAAAATCAGAAATATCAGTATGGAAAACTTTTGTTTTTTTAAATATAGAATTATTTTTTAGTGTTTCTGTGGAATCTTTGTCAAAATCTAAAGAACCCAAGACAGGAATTCCTGCTTGATGACTTCCTATATCAAGTCCTCCACAACCACTGAAAATACTAAGTGCTATAATTTTTTTCATAGTTGTTGTAATTTGTTAAATAATTCCTCTTATTTTATTCGCAATATGAATATATTTCTTTGAAGGTTTTTTGCTGTCTATCCGCGGTAATGACATTGTTTCGTATTGAAGATCTGTGAATTTTTTTAAACCACCATCTTTCCCAATCTTTTCTAAGTACTCAACTTTCTCTTTGTTTATCTGTATACAATAATCTTCATCAACATATATCAAACCAGCATCATATGCTTTGTGATGAAGCGGGGAAAGACAAATTCCATTTTGAATTTCATCAGTTCCTAATTCATGAGAATAAGGAATAATATGAGCAGCTTCAATCAAATCAAGTTGCATACCAGTAAATGCACACCTGTTTTCATAAGTCAGATATATTTTTTTTCTAAATCTTGGATCACGAACCTGACGTTGTTTTGTAAGTGTAAATTTTTCTTCTTCTATTATTATTTTTTCTCCATGCTCTGAAGTTTCTTCTAGTTCATCTGATTTTTTAATTAAATTTAATAATGATTTTTCTGATGTTTGGTGCATTTCAGAAAAATTTTCTAAATAAACACCTAAATACTCTGGACAAAAAGAGATAATTTTTTGACCATTATTGTCTTCATATATTGCTATTCCTTGTTCTTTTGCCTTTTTCTGAATTGAAAAACGAGAAAAAAGAGAAATATTTCTTTTTTCATTTATACGTTTTTTAAATAAAAATGGATCCCATGCTGTTAGTGTTCCATAATCATCAGAATAACCAAGAAAAAATATAAGATCGTTAGTGTTTAATATATCTAAAAAAGCTTTTGTTTTACTTACTTGAATTCTACACTCATCAGGATTGTCTCTTCCTCTACCAGTGGAGTGAGTATTTCTAATAAAAAAATAAACTGATTTTTTATTAACCGTAAAATGATATGGATTACTTCCATCAATAAAAAAAGAAAAATCTGAATATAGCTTAAGATTATCAATTAGTAAGTATCTTAAATCTTTTCCGTTTAAAACTGTAGTGTTTGCTTTACTCATATTTTATCCTCTAAATTATACCACTATATTTTATAAAAATAAAGCGCAACTTCCCAAATCATTCACAAAAATGCTATAATAAATCTATGGTAGCATTTTTAATTTTTATATTTGGCTTAATGATTGGCTCATTTTTAAATGTGGTAATTTTGCGTTTGAAAAATAATGAAAAATTTATTCGCGGCAGATCGCATTGTCCTAAATGCAAACATCAGCTTAAATGGTATGAAAATATTCCATTATTAAGTTTTATTTTTCTTAAAGCAAAATGCAAATATTGTAAACAGAAAATTTCTTTACAGTATCCATTAGTAGAACTAGCAACAGGTTTATTATTTTTGTTAGCTTTTTTAAATGTATCTCCCCCTCTTTTCAAGGGGGGGCTTGGGGGGCTTAATATTTTTTATTATTTTATTATTTTAAGCTTTTTAATAATAATTTTTGTTTATGATTTAAAATATTATTTAATTTTAGACAAAATTTCAATTCCTGCAATAATATTTGTCTTGCTTTTTAAAATATTAAATTTTCCAGAATTTATAATATATTATTTACTTTCAGCATGTGTAATTTCTGGTTTCTTTTTATTGCAATTTTTAATTTCAAAAGGCAAATGGATTGGCGGAGGAGATATTAGGCTTGGATTTTTAATGGGACTTATTTTAGGTTGGCCAATGGGTTTAGTAGGCTTATTTTTATCTTATGTTTTAGGACTAATAATTAGTTTGCCATTATTAATTTTTAAGAAAAAGAAAATGAAATCAGAAGTACCATTTGGAACTTTTTTAGTTGCTGGAACAATTATTACAATGTTTTATGGTAAACAAATTTTAGAATGGTATTTAAATTTTTATGCTTAAGAAATTAGTAAAAAATAATTCAGGGTTTACTGTTCTTGAATTAATAACAGTCACTGTTATTATGACAGCGCTTTTGGTTTTAGTTGTAACTAATTTTCGTGGTTTTGATGCTGGATCAGCTTTGGATTTGGAAGCTGATAAAATTTCATCTGTTTTGCGTCAAGCGCAAGTTTGGTCTTTAACTGGTCAAACAGTTTCAGGTCAGAGATATAATTATGGAGTGCATTTTGAAGAATGCGCAAGTAATAATTGTAATTATATTTTATTTTATGATCTTGATGAAGGAAATGATTATGATGTTGGTGAAGAATATGGCTCAGCTATACATTCTGCTTTGCCAGAGATTTATATAAATGATAATAATTTAAAAATTGGCACAACAAATGTAAATGAGTTGGATTTTATTTTTGAGGCCCCTTTAGGGACAATATATTTTAATGACTCTATTGTTGAAGATTCTGCGCAAGTAATTTTAAGTCATCAAAAATCAAGTTCACAAAAAATAATTAGTGTTGATAGAGTGTCAGGACGTATAAATATACAATAATAAATAAAAAATGAAATTTAAAAAAGATAATTCAGGCGTTACACTTATAGAAACCATTGTTGCTTTGGGTATTTTGACTGTTGGCATTGTGGCTGCATTATCATTAATGATAGGAACAATTAGTTTTTCGCAAAGTTCAGAACAATCAATTGTAGTTGTTAATTTAGCACGAGAAGGAATTGAGATGACTAGAAGTATAAAAGATTTAGATGGGTTTAGTTCTTTATCTAGTGGAGAATATGTTGTTGATGCTGACGCAAGTGGTGATTTAGAATTGGATGGTGTTAATGTAAATAGTCCAATTAGTTCTTGTAATAAATGTAGTTTATATTTATACAATAATCGTTATGCGCACGATGATAGCGGAGAGTTAACTATTTTTAAAAGATTAATTACTATTTCCAGTCCGCAAAGTTATGAAAAGAAAATTTTAAGCCAAGTTTATTGGGTTGAAAGAGGTCGTACGCATACATTTACTTTAGAAAGTCATATAACAGATTGGTAGGAATTTATCCTCCTTCGCCACTAGCAACCCTATTGGACTACGGCGGATAAATTCCTAAGTTTAAAAAATAAATATGTTTTGTAACAAAAAAAACACAAGAACTTGCCCGCCAGAGTCCAGTAGGACTTTAGTGGCGCAGGCGGGCAAGCGAGGTTTTACTCTAATGGAAGTTTTAATTGCTACTAGTATTTTTGCTATTATTTCTTTAGCTAGTTTGTCAATTTATACAGCAATTTTAAAAAGTGGTCAAAAAACAACAGCACTAACTCGCATTCAACAAGAAACTCAATTTATTATGCAAGTTTTAGCTAAAAAAGTTCGCACAGCAAATGTTAATTATGATTATGCAGATTATCTTCCAGCAATTAGCAATCCAATTCAAGAATTATCTTTAATTGATGCAATAGGTGATGAGTTTGTTTTTTCATTAGATGAAATTAATTCAACTATTAAAGTTTCAGTTAATAGTGGTGAAGAAAAAATTATTCCATCAAGTAGCGTAAGTATTGATGAGTTAAATTTTTATATTAACCCAACTGCAAATCCTTATTCATTAGATGCACCACCTAGTTCGCAGCCATATATAACAATTGTAATGACAGTTTCTTCATCTAAAGGCAGTCAAAACGCTAGTTTAAAAATTCAACAAACAGTCCCGCAACGCTCTGCTCTTGTAGAGTAAAAATCTCTCCCCTCCTTTTCAAGGAGGGGATTAAGGGGTGGTTAATAAAAAATAAAATGACTTATAAAAACAACAAAACAATAAAAGACCAACGCGGCATCTCTATACTCTTAGCTGTTTTGATTTTATCATCTTTAACTATTATGGTTTTGGCTGTCTCTGATGTTGTTTTGCGTGTAGGCCGTTCATCACGGCAAATTGGACATTCAGAAATTGCATATTATACAGCTGAAGCTGGAATTGAAAATGCACTTTATCAAATTGAAAAAAACCAAACAGTAGTTGGTTTAGATAATGGAACAGGAAGTTTAAGTGATATTTCTG
>CAZAVD010000036.1:0-7681 GCA_964488715.1 uncultured Gammaproteobacteria bacterium
ATTAGTGCGAAAAGCCAAAACCAAAGCTGACAAATTTGTGATTTGCAATATTTCTGAATCAGAACCAGAAGTTTTTAAAGATAGATATATTTTAGAAAATCACCCTGAGCGTGTTATTGATGGCATGAAAATTGCTATAAAATTTTTAAATGCTAAAAAAGGATTTATTTATCTTAATCCAGAATATTATGATCAATTTTATGATTATTTAAATGCAATAATTCAAGCTGAAAATTTAAATATAGAATTATACCAAAAACCATTGCATGATTATGTTGGCGGGGAAGAAACTGCTGTTTTAAATTCAATGCAAGGTATGCGTGTTGAGCCAAAATTAAAACCACCTTTTCCAATAACAAATGGTTTTTACAATCAGCCAACTTTAATAAATAATTGCGAAACATTTTATGCTGTGTCTTTAATAAATTCTAATGAATATAAAAATACAAGATTTTATTGTTTATCTGGTGATGATGTTTCAGAATATGTTTTAGAATTGCCAATAGATATTACTGTTAAAAAAGCTTTACAAGCATTTGGCCATCATTCATCTGATAAATATTTTTATCAAGTTGGAGGAGGAGCTGGTGGTAATTGTTATAATCACAAACAACTAAACAGAAAATTTTCTGGATTAGCAAGCATAATTATTTATAGAATAGAAAGAAGTGAAAAAGACATAGTATTAAAATGGCTAGATTTTTTTAAAAATGAATCTTGTGGACAATGTGTGCCATGTCGTGAAGGAACTTATCGCTTGCGCAATCTAATGGCTGATTATTACAGCACTGGCAAATTAAATAAAGAAATTTTTAATAATTTAGTATTTACTTTACAAAACACAAGTTTTTGTCCATTAGGCAAAATTTCAGCCAATGCTATGTTGTCGTATTTTAAAAATGTTAAAAATGCATAAAATAAAAATCAATATAAATAATAAACTTTATACAGCTCAAAAAAATGAGACTATTTTAGATGTGGCTTTAAGAGAGAAAATAGAAATTCCACATTTATGCAAACATCCAGATTTGGAAGTTAAAGCAAACTGCAGAGTTTGTATTGTTGAAGTTCAAGGATTAGGTTTGGTTACATCATGTTCAACACAAGTTGAAAATGAAATGAAAATTAAAACTAATTCTGAAAATGTTAATCGCGCGCGTAAAACAAATTTAGAATTAATTTTTGCTGAACATATTGAAAAATGTAATAAATGCGTTTATGAAGACAATTGCGTTTTATTAAAATATGCAAAAGAATATGATTTAAAAATTAACAAATTTTTTGACAGAAAAAAAGATTATCCAATTTGGCAATTTTCAAATTCAATTCAATTTGATTCTTCAAAATGCATTGATTGTAGAAATTGTGTTGAAGTTTGTGAAAAAAATCAATCATGTAATTTTTATAAAGTAGCTGAAAGGGGAATAGAGACAGTTGTGAAGCCACAAGATAAAAAAGATGTTGATTGTACATATTGTGGCCAATGTGTTGTTCATTGTCCAGTAGGTGCAATTTCAGGAGTTCCACATTGGCAAGAAGTTCAAGAATTATTAAATAATAAAAAAAACACAAATAAAATTCTAGTAGCCCAAATCGCGCCATCAATCCGTGTTTCAATTGGAGAAGAATTTGACCAAGAACCAGGCAAAATTGTCACAGGCCAGCTTGCTACTTCAATGAAAAAACTAGGTTTTGATTATGCGTTTGATGTAAATTTAGGAGCTGACTTAACCACTTATGAAGAAGCGCAAGAATTAGTTCACTGGCTATTATCTAAAAAAAATAAACCAATGTTTACTTCCTGTTGTCCTGGCTGGGTTAAATTTGTGGAATTTTTTTACCCAGAATTTATTTCTCATTTAACAACAACAAAATCTCCAGTTATGTGCTCTGCGCCAATTATTAAAACATATTTTGCAGATTATCTTAAAAAAGATCCAAAAGATATTGTTAATATTGCAATCATGCCTTGCACTGCTAAAAAACATGAAGCAAATTTAGAAAGACATAAAATAAATGGATTGCAATCAGTTGATTATGTTTTAACAACTCGTGAATATGCATATTTGTTAAATAAAAATAAAATAAATTTACCAGAATTAAAACCTCAAGATTTAGACAAACCTTTAGGAACATATTCAGGGGCTGCTGCAATATATGGAGCTACTGGCGGAGTAATGGAATCTGCATTGCGTAGCGCAGATTATATGTTTCGTGTTTTAGATGAAACAGGTTCATTAAAATCTGTTGTTAATGGTGAAAATTATAAACTAAAAAAACATAAATTCTCTAATATTTCTCAATCAAGAATTGAATTTAAGCAAGCAAGAGGAATGCAAGGAATTAAAGAAGCCCAAGTTAAAGTTGCGGGAAGAAAACTAAAAATAGCAGTTATCAATGGGCTCGGTAATGCTAGACAAGTTTTAGATAATTTAAAAGAGGGAAAAGTTAAATATGATTATGTGGAAGTTATGGCTTGTCCAGGTGGCTGCATAGGTGGTGGCGGGCAACCAGTTCCAACTGATTCAAAAATACGCGCCAAACGCGCTTCAGCTTTATATAAGATAGATAAAAATTTACCAATTAAAACTGCTCATGAAAACCCAAGTGTTTTAGAAATTTATAAAAAATATTTTAAAGGAGATAAAAAACTTATAGAAAAAATATTTCATTCTGGATTTAAAAATATTGAAAGAGAGGGATATTTTGAAATTAATAATTAATAAATAATTTCATGACTACAACAAAAATTTTAACAAAACCAAATGTTGTTTATTTAACAAAATTTACGATTTTATTAACTGTTGCAACTTTTGCGCCAGCTCTTGGTTTTCATTCTCAATGGATTACAGGACCTTTAGTAAATGCAGCTTTAATTTTAAGTGTGTTTGTTGTTGGCGCGCGAGGGGCTTTGTTAATTGGAATGCTTCCATCAACTATTGCATTATCCACTGGATTGCTTCCAGCAATTTTAGCACCAATGATTCCTTTTATAATTATTTCAAATAGTTTGCTTGTATTGGTTACTGATTTTTTTAATAAAAAAAATATTAATTATTTCTATGGCTTAATTACTGCATCAGGTTTAAAATTTCTCTTTTTATTTTTAACATCAAGTATTGTAATAAAATTAATAATCAACAGTGCGATTGCTCCTAAAGTTGCAGCAATAATGTCTTATCCACAATTTTTCACAGCAATTTTAGGCGGCATAATTGCATTTGGTGTTTTAAAGATATTCGCAAAATTCGCTAATAATTAGCGCTAATTCGCAATGGCAAAAATAAAATCAATAAAATCAATTAAAAAACTAAAAAACAAAATCATCTTAGTTAGATGTGATTTTGATGTACCTATTAAAAATTCTAAAATTTTAGATGATACTAGATTAAAATCAAATCTAGAAACTATAAAATATTTATTAAATAAAGATACTAAACAAATAATTTTAATAGGGCATCTTGGCAGGCCAAATGGAAAAGTTGATAAAAAATATGGTTTATTAATTATAAAAAATTATTTAGAAAAAAAATTAAATAAACAAATTAATTTTATAAAAAAATTAGAAGATGCTGTGGATTTAGAAGATAAAATTATTTTACTAGAAAATGTTAGATTTTTTAAAGAAGAAGAGCAAAATAACAAAAAATTTGCTAAAAAATTAGCCAATTTAGGGAATATTTATGTTAATAATTGTTTTGCAACTTCGCATCGTGAACATGCGTCAATAAGCGCAATTCAAAATTATTTACCAAGTTATACTGGTTTAAATTTAGAAAATGAAATTAATAATTTATCTCAAATTTTAAATAATCCCAAAAAACCTTTAGTTTTAATTATTGGCGGAGCTAAAATTGAAACAAAACTTCCAGTTATAAATAATTTTTTAAATATTGCTGATTACATCTTAGTCGGCGGAGCAGTTGCTAATATGTTTTTTAAAGCACAGGGATTTGAAATAGGTGAATCTTTAATTGACAAAAAATACTTAAAACAAACTAAAGAAATATTTAAAAAATCACGCAACAAAATTATTTATCCATTAGATGTAAAATTATCAAACAATAAAACAAAAGAACTTGCCCGCCGTAGCAATAAAGGGTCGTTAGGGAGCGGAGGAGGGAAAGTTCGCATTCTAGACATTGGCCCTAGAACAATAATGCTATTTAATGGTATAATTAAATCAGCAAAAACTATTATCTGGAATGGCCCAATGGGAAACTTTGAAAATAAAAAATTTAAGCAAGGAACTGAAAAAATTGCAGAAAATATTTTTAATAATAAAAAAGCTAAAATAATTATTGGCGGCGGGGAGACAATAGAAGTAATCAAAAATTTTAAAATAAATAAAAACATATTTATCTCAACTGGCGGTGGAGTAATGCTTGAATTTTTAGCAGGAAAAAAATTACCTGGCTTAAAAAAAATAATTTAAAATTATGCCTAGACGAAAAATCTATAAAATCAAAAAAA
The DNA here is from genome assembly GCA_964488715.1 of uncultured Gammaproteobacteria bacterium. Lineage (GTDB taxonomy): Bacteria > Patescibacteriota > Patescibacteriia > UBA2196 > UBA2196 > CAYNCE01. The sequence goes on from CAZAVD010000036.1 coordinate 4,474, forward strand.
TAAATGCTTATGAAATTTTGGATTCAAGAGGCAATCCAACTATTCAAGCTGAAGTTGTTTTAGATGATAAACAAAAATTTTCTGCTTCAGTTCCAAGCGGAGCATCAACTGGCTCGTATGAAACTTTAGAATTGCGCGATAAAGATGAAAAAAGATTTTCTGGTTTAGGCGCACTAAATGCTTGTAAAAACATTAAAAATCAAATTTCTAAAGAATTAACTAATACAGATATTATTAAACAACAAGAAATTGACAATATTCTTGTAAAATTAGATAAAACAAAAATGGGAGCTAATGCAACTCTGGCAGTTTCTTTGGCTTGTTGTCGCGCAGGTGCGTATGTTTCTAATTTAGAATTGCATGAATATATTCAAAAAATTTATAATTTTAATAACGCAAAAAAATTTCCAATTCCAATGTTTAATATTTTCAATGGTGGCAAGCACGCTGATACAAATTTAGATATTCAAGAGTTTATGATAGTTCCAATTTTAGACGCAACTCTAACTGAAAAAATTCGCATTGGAGCTGAAATTTTTCACAAACTTGGAGAAATTTTACACAATAATTATTTAGATACTGATGTTGGAAATGAAGGAGGATATGCTCCTAATATCGATTCATCAATACAAGCAATGGATTTAATTTTAGAAGCCATTAAACAATCTGGCCATAAACCAGGTCAGGAAATTGCATTAGCTACTGATATTGGCGCATCTGAACTTTATGACAAATCCAAAAAATTGTATAAATTTGAATTAGATGAACATTATTTATTGCGCGATCAATTGATTCATCTATACTACGAATGGTGTAGCAAATATCCTATTTTTTCAATTGAAGATGGCCTGGTTGAAGATGATTTTACTGGCTGGCAAAATTTAATGCAAGAGTTTGATAAATTTAAACCTCTAGTAAAACCTCTCCCCATTTTCAAGGGGGAGAATGAGAGGGGGTTAATAAATAAAATGCTAATAGTTGGCGATGATTTAGTTACAACTAATTTAAAAAGGCTAAAAATTGCTAGAGAAAAAAATGCTTGCAATGCTGTAATTGTAAAACCAAATCAAATTGGCACTTTATCTGAAACCATTGATTTTGTAAAATACGCTCAAAAACATAATTTAAAAACTATTGTTTCGCATCGTTCTGGCGAAACTTGTGATGATTTTATCGCTGATTTAGCAATAGCAATAAATGCAGATTATGTTAAATTTGGTTCATTATCAAGAGGGGAAAGAACTGCAAAATGGAATAGGTTGATGAAAATAGAATCTGGTCTATAAACTTATGTGGCTTATAATCGCAATTTCAGCTTATTTTCTCAACGCCATTGCAATGGTAGTTGATAAAACTTTACTTAAAAAAAACATTTATCATCCATTTGTTTATGTTTTTTATATTGCCGTTTTAGGTGCAATTTTAATGCTTTTAGTTTTACCTTTTGGTTTTGTAATTCCAACTGGTATAACACTTTTTATTGCTTTAGTTAGTGGAGCTGTTTTTGTTTGGGCATTACTTTTATTATTTTCAGTATTAAAAAAAGACGAAGCAACCAGAGTTGGTCCAATGGTTGGCGGCCTAACACCAGTTTTTGTTTTAATTTTAGCTTGGTATGTTTTACAAGAATCTTTAACCTGTAACCAATATATAGGTTTTATTTTTTTAATATTAGGCGCTTTTTTAATTTCATTAGACTTCCAAGAACACGGTGCAAAAGCCTGGCTTAAAAAAAAGCTTAAATTAAATACTAAAATTCAATTACCCCAAATTCGCAAAACATTATGGTTGGCATTACCAGCATCTGCTTTATTTGGTGTTTCTCATGTGCTTACTAAATTTGTTTATCAAAACACAGAATTTTTACCTGGTTTTATTTGGACAAGAGCTGGTTCACTTTTAGCAGTTTTAGTTTTACTTCTTATTCCTGCTAATCGTGCATTAATTTTTAAAGATTTAAAGAAAAACAAAAAGCAAAAAAATGATGCACAAAAAACTGGTGGCAGATTTTTATTTGGTCAAGCATGTGGAGCAAGTGGAGCAGTTTTAATTCAATATGCAATTTTCCTTGGTTCAGTAACTTTAATTAACGCATTGCAAGGATTGCAACAAGTTTTTATTTTTATTATTGTTTTACTTTTAACTTTAATAGCGCCAAAAATTCTTAAAGAAGAAATAAGTAAAGAAATATTTTTCCAAAAAATCACAGCTGTAGCTTTAATTTTTATAGGATTATATTTTGTAGCAATTTAATTTTATAACGACATAGAATATAATAAATTTATTAAGTTTACTTAAGATAAAAGATATAAAACTAAAATTAAAAATTGTATGCTATATATTGCGATCGACATATATAACATACAAAATATAGATTATTTTTATGAGTCAAAATAAAAAAACAAACAAAATACTAAATTTTACTGAAGAACTATTACTATGGATAGGTGAATTTTATGCAAATGTATTGGCACCGCCGATATCAATGAGTAAAATTTTTGAAATGCCAGGCGAAAAGGAATTTTTAAAAAAAATGTATACAAAAAATAAATATTATGATACTATCAATCGGCTAGAAAAATATAATTATGTGCAAAAAGAAAAAATTGGTAAAAAAACAAAAATTAAACTAACCAATAAAGGTCTAATCAAATTACAACGCATAAAATGGAAAATTAATAAAAAAGAAAAAGATAAAAATTCTTATTTAGTTGTTTTTGACATACCTGAAGATAAAAGAAGAATGCGCAATCTTTTTCGTAGTTGTTTATATGAAATGGGTTTTTCAAAATTACAAAGAAGTGTATTTGTATCTGAATATAATATTAAATCAGAAATAAAATCATTAGTAAAAAACTGCGAGCTAGAAAAATATGTAAAAATCTTTGTCGGAAAGGAACTAAAAGTTATAAAATAATAATTTAAAATTGTATGTTGTATTTGTCGATCGACAAATACAACCATCTATTAATTTTAAAAATTATTTAGAATACTTCACGCTTTCTATTTATATATTTATTTTTATGTTATAATTAAATTATGAATTACCAAAATCCAGAAACATCAATAATAATTAGAACAAAAAATGAAGAAAAATATTTAGGACAAGTTTTGGAAACGAATCAAAATTTAAAGCACAAAAAAGAAATTTCTAATTTATGAAACTCAAAATCTCCAAAACTCACCACAAAATATTTTTCACAGTTTT
>CAZAVD010000037.1:0-6852 GCA_964488715.1 uncultured Gammaproteobacteria bacterium
GAAAGAAAATAATTATCAACCAATAATTAAAATATTTGGCAAAGGAAAACCAAATGTTTTTGTGGTTGGTTGTATTCACGGAGACGAATTAGTTGGTAAAAATATTATTAGTGAATTAAATAAATTAGAAATTTTAAAGGGCACATTAACAACAATTATTGCCAATCCATTGGCGCTGAAAAATAAAAAAAGATTTATTGATCAAGATTTAAATAGATGTTTTGCTGGAAAGAAAAATGGAAAAGTGGAAGAAAAAATTGCATATAGTTTAATGAAAATAATAAAAAAAGCAGATTATTTAATTGATGTTCATTCAACAGTTACTAATACAAGAGATGTTACAATTATCAAAAAAAATAATAAAAATATTAGGAAATTAATTCAAACAATTAATCCCAAAAGAGTTGTTTTTATGCCAAAAGAAATAGGCCATGGATCATTAATTAATCATTGTTCTTCTGGTGTTAGTTTTGAATATGGAAAACATAAATCAAAAAATACTTTTGAAAAATCATTGAAAGATATTAAAAAAGTTTTGTGTGATTTAAAGATGATTAAAGATATAAAAATTAAACAGAAAAAATATAAAACTGAATATTACAAAGTTTATTCAATAGAAAATAAACCTAAAGATTTTGTTATGAAAAAGAATTTGCAGAATTTTAAATTAATTAGAAAAGGGCAAGAATTGGGTTTTGTTAATAATAAAAAAATATTAGCCAAAGAAAGCTTTTATCCAGTTTTGTTCGGACTTAAATCATATAAAGATATTATGGGATTTAAAGCAAAAAAGATAAAGAATTTTTAATATAGAATATAAAAACATTATATTATAAAGTGTTTTTTTATTTATTTTCTTTTTAATGCTAAAATTAAGTTATAATTTTTAAATATTAATTTACGTAATCGTTTACGTAAATGATTACGTAAATAGAAAAATATATGCCAATGCGAAAATTAGTTAATAAAAATATTAGGAAATTGACAAAGGTTGGCGGTCATAGTATGGCAGTTACTTTGCCAATAGAAATGGTTAAAAAATTAAAGTGGAGAGAAAGACAAAAATTAGTAGTTAAAAAATCAGGCAAAAAAATCATTATCCAAGATTGGCCTGTTTAACAAATTTGACAAGTTGTTATTTTTATGTTATGTTTTTTTTAACAAAAATAAAACTTTTTTAATTTAAAATATAGGAGATACCATGAAACTCAAAGACTTAATAAAATTGCTTTGGAAATATCTTAAACCTCACAAGAAAATGGTGTGGTGGTGTGTTTTTTTAGCCACATTTTCTTCTGTGATCTCGGCTTTTATTCCTTTAGTTTATGGAAAATTAGTTGATGAAGCAGTTGCTCCAAATCCTGATTTAAAATTTATCTTGTTTATTCTTTTGGCATGGCTTGTTTTTGTTAGCTTAGCAAATTGGATGAGCAGATTTAATAATTTTCAAGGAGGCAGATTAGGAGAAAAAAGTTATCAATTGTTTTTGGGTGATCTATACGCGCATTTTATTGAATTGCCCATTAAATTTCATAAAGATAAAAAAACAGGTGAGCAAATTAGTAGATTGGATAGAGCAGCAGATAATTTATCTCATATTATTGGCAATGTTTTATTTTATCTTGTGCCAAGTTTTTTAACTGCTTTTATTGCTATTATTTTAATGTTCACAGTAGAATGGCGTTTAACATTATTTGTTTTATTTTCTTTAACTTTTTATTCAGTAGCTACAATTTATAAAACTAAGCCAATTATACGGGCTCAAAAAGTTATTAATAAAGGTTGGGAAAAAACCCGAGGATACATTTATGATTCAGCTAATAATATTCAGATTGTAAAGTCACATGTTTTTGAAGAAGAGGAAAAAAGATTAACCAATAAACGTTTAGATCAATTTGCAGATAAAATGGTTATATTTTTTAAAACATGGCGTAATTTAGCTGCATGGCAAAACAACATCCAAGGTTTTACCTTTGTTATAATTTTTGGATTAGCTTTATATTTTTTAACACTTGGTCAAATTACAGCAGGCATTTTAGTGACTTTTATTGGTTATATAAATCTAGTGTTTAGGCCTTTTAATCAATTAGCTAATAATTATCGCCAAGTTCAGCGCGGATTGGTAACTATTGGCAGAGCAGTTAAACTTTATGACATTGAAACAGAGCTTTATAACAAAGGCAAAGTTTTAAAAGAAATTAAGGGTGAAATTGAATTTAAAAACATTGCGTTTTCTTATGATAAAAAGCATCATAAAGTTTTGCGTAATATTAGTTTTAATATTAACCCAGGGCAAGTTGTGGCTTTGGTTGGCGAGTCAGGCACAGGCAAAACAACTTTATTAAGTTTAATTTCCAGATATTATCATCCAGATCGCGGACAAATATTTTTAGATAGAGAAGATATTAATCATTTGAATTTATCTTTTTTGCGTGAGCAAATAGCGATTGTTCCGCAGGAAATTTCTTTGTTTAATGATACGCTTCGTAAGAATTTAGCTTACGCAAAACCGCGTGTTTCTGATATTGAAATTGAAAATGCTTTGCGCGCCGCAAATGCATGGGAATTTGTAAGCAAGTTTCCTAAAAAACTTTATCAAAGAGTAGGAGAACGGGGAATTAAATTATCAACTGGGCAAAAGCAACGCATTGCAATTGCTCGCGCGATTTTGCGCAACCCTAAAATTTTAATTCTTGATGAAGCTACTTCAGCTTTAGATTCTGTTTCAGAAAAATTAGTTCAAGAAGCATTAAAAAGATTAATTTTTGGCAGAACCACTTTTATTATTGCCCACAGATTATCTACTATAACTCACGCTGATAAAATTTTGGTTTTTGATCAAGGTAAATTGGTTGAGCAAGGCAGTCACATAGAACTGATAAAAAATAAAGACGTATATCACAATTTATATCAAAAACAGAAATTTTAAAAAGTTTGAAGCCGTCTCCATAGGGACGGCTTTTTTTATTTAATCATATCAATCCTATTAATCCTGTTTCCCTTATTTTTTAAATTAGTATATAATAGATATATAAAGAAAAAGCAATGTTAAAATCATGAACCGTGCTTGACAGAGATAAAAAAATATGTAAAAATAGAATATTAATTTACAAAAGAAATAAATAATAAACAATTTAACAATACAACATATTTAGGAGGACACTCTGATGAAAAAGTTTTTTTTACTTGTTTTTCTGTTTTTGGGTTTTGTTGTTATGGCAGACCAAACAGAAATAATCGGTGTTCCAGGAAGCCAAACTTGGAATACAAAATTATTTGATCTAGATAAAAACGGCGCAGATGATATTTTCATCTTCAGCCAGCGAGCTCAAGGAATATATATATGGTTGGGCGGGGAAAGATTACAAGAATCTATCAATCTAATAAATGCTGAACCAGATATATTTATATCTGGACAATCTGTCTCTGATATTATTGTTGCTGATATGGATGGTGATGCTAGAAATGAGATAGTTATTTCTAGCTGGATTAATAATCAAGTTGTTATTGTTCCATTTGAAATATGGGATGAAAACAACGTGTTTTTTTTAAATGATCCAGATAATATCATAATTGAAGGTGATGTTTTATTTGCCAAATCAATGGCTGTTGGAGATTTTGATAATAATGGATTTAATGACCTGGCAATTGGCGGACCTCATGATTGGAATTATCCAGGCAGGACTTTGATTTTTAAAGGCAGAACTCAATGGTCTTTTCAAATGTCTGCTTCTGACGCAGATTTAATTTTATATGCTTCAGATAATGTAGATTATTTCGGCGGAAAAATATCAGCTAGCGATATTAATGGCGATGGATTTCAGGATTTGATTGTAGGCGCAGAAGAAACTAATAAAGCATATTTTTATTATGGATCAGAAATATTTTTTAAAGCGCCAATAAAACCCATAGTTATTGAATCTGATAAAAATTTTGGCAGCGCAGTTGCTGCTAAAGACAATATTTTGTTAATCGGCAGTATTGATGATAATCAAAATTCAATGCTCTATGGATTTTATGGAAATGAATTGTTGCAGGATGAACAAGCAATTGACGCAGATTTTAAAATCAAAGGACAGGGGATTCTCACTCCTTTGATATTTAAAGACCAGTTATTTTTAGCTGAATCTTTTCAAGATTCAATGTCAGGCGCATTGCATAGGATTAATTTACAAGATATTGATATTGATTTGGAAAATAGCCAGCCATTTTTAAATGGAAATAATAAATATCAGGGTTTTGGAGTCTCGCTTTCTGTTGGGAATTTTGATGGAGATAAGGAATTGGATTTAATAGTAGGATGTTTATCACCAGATGGGATTTTGGAAACAGATTTTGAAAGCTTATCTGGAGCAGTCAAAATTTTCTATAATTTTGAAAGTTTTTTAGGATCTGGTGTTGAAGTAAAAACACCAACACAATTCCAGCTTTTTCAAAACTATCCTAACCCATTTAATCCTGAAACCAGAATTAATTATAGTATTGCCAAGTCAGGTAATGTCAAAGTCATGATTTACAACATGCTTGGTCAAAAAATCATTACCTTAATTGACGAACAAAAAACAACCGGTCATTATTCTGTAAATTTTAATGCAGAAAATCTGGAATCCGGTATCTACTTCTATCGATTAACAACTAATAATTACATCAAATCCAAAAGAATGGTTTTGATGAAATAGATTCTTGTAATCGATAAAGCCTGGATATATTATTATGTTCAGGCTTTTTTTATTTTCCTCTTTCTGCTGGATTAATCCATGGCAAGTGCCAAGCACTTGCCAAGAAAGTGCCAAAAATGTTTTGACAAACCCATTCAATCATATATAATAGATATATAAAGAAAAAGCAATGTTAAAATCATGCGTGCTTGACAGAGATAAAAAAATATGTAAAAATAGAATATTAATTTACAAAAGAAATAAATAATAAACAATTTAACAATTTAATTATATTAGGAGGAATTAAAAATGAGAAAACTAAATTTAGTTGCGCTGATTTTGTTTCTGACTTCTATGTTTGTATTTTCACAAGATAAAATACAGACAAACCATGTTTTAGTTATTGCAGGAGCAGATGATTATTTATTGCCAACTGCTAAAGATATTTATTATTTGGCGAATAATATTGCCAATTTAGAAAATATTTATTGGGTAGATAATTTTGATAGTTTGAAAAATATTTGTAATAAGTTATCTTTAAAATCTGATGAACATGATTTAGTTTTGTTTTTTATGATTGGACACGGCAAAGGCTATGCGTCTGATCCACAGAACCCTTTTTACGGATTCTCTGCAGTTAAACCAATTATTTCAGACACAGCATTGATTGGTTTTGGGAAACCGTTTCGTGAGAATGAAATCGCGTGGTGGGGGCCAAGGATTAATAGTGCTTATCCACGACCTAGATGTGTTGGATTAAATAAAAAAGATTTTTTTCTTCGTGGTAATCCTAAAACACAAATTTTTGAAGGTTATGGAGTAAAATTTGTGGCCAATATTAATAAATTAGAATTAGCTGACGGCACAATAGTAGATGACCATTCTGATTGGGTAAAAGTAATTTATTATTATGCCAAGTGTGATGTGAATCAAGATACACTGTTTGAATATGAAGCAGTTAATGTTAGCGGGGATAATCAAATTAACGGTGATGATGTAGGAGATATTGCTTTTAAAGTTGATACTTTAATCAACTATTCTTATGGAAAGTTTAATATTGATAATCAAGGCACAAGGGATTATATGTTTATTACCAGAACTGATAGTGAACCAAAAATTGCTATTAGTTTAAATCCCAATATTGATGATTTTTCTAAAATGCCAATACACGGCATTGTTTCAGAGGATGGTTATATTCATGCTATGGATTTTAATCAAGACCATGATACTGATGATTATCTATATTTTAATGAACAGTATCAAGTTGGTGAAAAATATATTTCTGATTATGTTTTAGCAGAATTATTTTTTCAAATTCCTGGCAAAAAAGCATTATTTTCCGGCCATTGTTATGGAGGAGGTTTCCACGATGTTTTTTTTGGATCAGAAATTGGAGTTTATGCAGCTGCCAAAGATGGCGCTCAAGCCATGGCTTTAACATATGAATCTGGTTATATGAAGGCATTAGAACTTAAGAATGGTCTTTTTTCAGGCGGAAAGGAAAAAATAACAATAGCAGATCTACATAATGCAGGATACCAATTAATCAGAAATCGTTGTCGTTATGAGTTTTATAGCAAAGTTTGTTATAGTAATTGGCCTGATCAAAATATTATTTATGGTCCTGTTATAGAGAGTAATAATTTTTCATCAAAAACAATTATTGCTTATGCAGATGGTCAAGAAATTGAATCAAGCGTTGAAGATAAAAGAATTGTTTCTATGCCAACAAAAACAATTCTATCCCAAAACTATCCTAACCCATTTAATCCCGAAACCAGAATTAATTATAGTATTGCCAAGTCAGGTAATGTCAAAGTCATGATTTACAACATGCTTGGTCAAAAAATCATTACCTTAATTGACGAACAAAAAACAACCGGTCATTATTCTGTAAATTTTAATGCAGAAAATCTGGAATCCGGTATCTACTTCTATCGATTAACAACTAATAATTACATCAAATCCAAAAGAATGGTTTTGATGAAATAGATTCTTGTAATCGATAAAGCCTGGATATATTATTATGTTCAGGCTTTTTTTATTTTCCTCTTTCTGCTGGATTAATCCATGGCAAGTGCCAAGCACTTGCCAAGAAAGTGCCAAAAATGTTTTGACAAACCCATTCAATCATATATATAACATGGAATGGAAATGATCCAGATAATGGACCTAATAGTGATTTAACTTACCA
>CAZAVD010000038.1:0-6817 GCA_964488715.1 uncultured Gammaproteobacteria bacterium
AAAGTTATGTCTAATTTTGTATCATTAGTTTGTTCTTTTGGTGAGATTTGTCTTTCTTCTTGCATAAATTCATCTTAGCATTAAAAGGAGATTTGCGCACTTGACAAGATTTGGGAAGTGTGATAGAATAATTTTATTAACTAAAATATTAGCTAAAAAACTTTATTTTTTATTATAACCCTAAGCACTTATTTTCTCTCATATTTACTTCTTACGGCCGCCTTTAGGCCAAACTTGAAGAGAAAAGTCTTGGGGTTGTAATAGGAAATAAAACAAAAAATCACGATTAATATCGTGATTTTTTGGCAGTGTCATCCGAAGCTTTAGCGTAGGATGGTGCGCATACCTGGATTTGAACCAGGGACCTCGTCCTTATCAGGGACGCGCTCTAACCAACTGAGCTATATGCGCGTGGCAACGCCACGTTTGACGTGGTGGGCAATACTGGATTCGAACCAGTGACCTTCTCGATGTCACCGAGACACTCTAACCAGCTGAGCTAATTGCCCTTTATTTTAACTACTTTATTTTCGCATAAATAAATGTAAATGTCAATTTTATTTTGCAAGAAAAAAATTTGCTTTGCGTAATATATAATATAGTATATACTTCTAAATGGATCCCTGCCTTCGCAGGGATGACAGAGAAAGTATGACAAATCTGGAAAAATGTGGTCAAAAAACTGATGCAGAATTAGTGCAACTGACTTTAAAAGATCAGAATTTTTTTATATGCTTAATGCAAAAATACGAGCAGAAATTATTGCGATATATTCAGCGCATTTCAAATTTTAGTTTAGAAGAAGCAGAAGATATTTTACAAGAAGTGTTTATTAAAATTTATCAAAACTTAAATGCTTTTGATTTAAGTTTAAAATTTTCTTCATGGGCTTACCGCATTACACATAATCAAGTTATTAGTCAATTTAGAAAAAATAAATCTCGGCCAGAAAAAATTTTATGGGATGATAATGATGCATTTTTGAAAAACATTGCTGATGAATTTAATTTAGAAAAAGAAATTGATGCAAAACTGGATCGTGAAATGATTTTAAATACACTTAAAAAATTAGATTATAAATACAAAGAAATTTTGGAATTAAGATTTTTAGAAGAAAAAACTTATGTTGAAATTTCTGATATTTTGCAAAAGCCAGAAGGCACAGTTGCGACTTTAATTAATCGGGCTAAAAAACAATTTAAAATATATGCTATCAGAAAAAATATTTAAACAAATCCAAGAAAAAAACATTAAACCAAAACCTAAGTGGGAATTTGTGATTAAAAATTGGTTGATTTTGGTTTCTGGTTTTTTATTTTTGATTATAAGCAGTTTAGTTTTTGCTGTAATTATTTATCTAATACAAAATTTTGACTGGGATTTGCGCGTGCAAATTGGCCATTCATTTTTAGGATTTGCTTTAATTTGTCTTCCATATTTATGGATAATTTTATTAGTCGCTTTTATTGGCATTATATATTATGATTTTAAAAAATCTAAAAAAGGATATAAATATAGTTGGCAAATAATTATTGGCGTAACAATTTTAGCTAGTTTATTATTTGGCATTTTGTTTTATAATATCGGAATTGGTCAGGCTATTGAAAATTTTTTAAATAAGAGAATGCCAATTTATCAAAGGTTAATGATGCGTAGAGCCAATTTATGGCAAAGACCAGATAAAGGAATTTTGCCTGGCGTGATTTTGAAAATAAATTCAGAACAAGAATTTGATCTAAAAGATTTAAAAGGAAAAGAGTGGAGAGTTGGGTTTGAAAATCATAATAGATTTTTACTTGAACCTGGGCAGAAAATAAAAGCTATTGGTAAAAAAATTAATAAGCAAAATTTTAAAGCTGAACAAATACGACCTTTAATGAAAGGAATGCATTGGGCTGGGCGTATTAGAAAGTGAAAGGTCGTAAATTGACTTTAAAAAATTAAAAACCTCACCCCGTCCCTCTCCTAGTCAGGAGAGGGAGTAAAAAAATTATGTTTTATAAAAAAACACTTTTAACTTTATTAGTCTTTGGATTGGTTTTGGCTGGAGGCATTGCAGTTAGTTCTGCTGCTTGGTCAGGTAATAAAGCAGAATTTAGAGAAAATTTTGATCAAGAAAAATTTGCTGAAATGATAGAATTAAAAAAAGCTGGTGATATGGAAAGCGCTAAAGCTATTGCTGAAGAATTAGGTTTGCCAGGTAAAATGAAAAAATTCCACAATCGCAGAATGCACAAACTTTTTCATAATGGTGGAAAATTTATAGACGAAAATGGAGATGGAGTTTGTGATTTAGCTGATTTGCCAGAGAAGAAATAACATCAATTATTAAACTGTATTTTTATTACAAAGGCATTGTGTAATTTACAATTTACATTTTGCCTTTTTTTATTTCCTAATTAAATTTTTTAATATATAATAAAGACACATATGTCTATTCAGAATCAAAACCAAAATTCAAATAAATCAATTGTTCTTTTTGAAAATTTTCAGGTTCGTAGAAAATGGATTGAAAAAGAAGAAAAATGGTATTTTGCTATTATAGATATTGTGGCTATTTTAGCTGAAAGCATTAATCCAACTGATTATATCAAAAAAATGAAGTTAAGAGATGAAGAACTTTCTAAAGGGTGGGGACAAATTGTCACCCCCCTTAAAATTGAAACAAAAGGTGGTCCACAAGAAATAAATTGCGCTAATGTTGAGGGTGTTTTTAGAATTATCCAATCCATCCCATCAAAAAAAGCAGAACCTTTTAAACTTTGGCTTGCAAAAGTTGGTTATGAAAGATTACAAGAAACAATTAATCCAGAATTAGCAATAAATAGGGCTAGAAAAAATTGGAAAAAAATGGGAGCCCCAGAACAATGGATTGAACAAAGAATGAGAGGTCAAGAAATTAGAAATAAATTAACTGATTATTGGGATGAAAATGGTGTTAAAAGCAGAACTTTCAACTACTCGCATTGCTAAAAAAGATAAATCACAAGGGTATGATGAAAATGCAGTTTCATCTAAAAAAGGTGGCGCTATTGCAAAAGGCGCTAGAGAAAAACTTGAGCAAGCAACTGGTGAAAAGGTTGTGAGCGATGAAAATTATTTAGCAGAAAGAAAGGGAATTAAGAAGATTAAATAATGTTGACAAAATTTTAAAAAGGTGTAAGATTAAGATAATAACTAACCTTAAATTAATTAAAATTGGAGGGTTTAAAATGAAAATGGAAAAAGAAATTGAAAGACACCTTATATTTTTTGACAAGATGCTTATGCTCAATAATATAAGCTTTAAAGCAATCATGGAACTAATGACTAGCAAAGGAGGCAAAGAAAAGATTGAAGGTTTAATTCAAAAAAGTCAGACACTTTTAGAAAAGATAGATGTATATGCTTCGGACACAAAAACAGAAGATATGGAGTCTATTTTTTGGGGTGATCAAATGAGAACAATGCTTAAACAAATAAACATATTAAAAAAATTTAAAGCTGACAATTATGATCATTATAACCCAGAATTTCTAGCAGCAGGAGTATATGTTTTATCTTTTATTCAGAGCTTTGTTGATCCTAGGTTAGCTGAGATAATTGAATAACAAGAAAAATTTCAAACGCAAACCCGATTTGATTTATTAGATCGGGTTTTTTTATTTCCAAATTAATTTTTTTAATATATAATAAAATTAGAAATAAAATTCAAGAAAGAAAATAAAAAACCCTGAAAAACAGAGCTTTTTTTGTGCATTTATTTACAACTTAAAAGTGGTAGGGAATAAAATATTCTTGTTCTATTGTTTTGATATAAAATCAAAACTCGACTTATTCTAATATCAAAAAATATTAGAAAAATAGAGTGTTCTCTAACCAAGTGTTGATTAGAGAAAAATCTCCGTAAAAGGAGATAATCCATCCACAGCTTCCGCTACGGATGCCTTGTTACGACTTCGTCCCTGTTACCAACCCTACCTTAATTCCGCGGACGCGGAACTTTGGGTATTGCCGGCTCCCTTGACGTGACGGGCAGTGAGTACAAGACCCGAGAACGTATTCAACGCACCGTGTCTGATATGCGTTTACTAGCGATTCCGACTTCATGAAGTCGAATTTCAGACTTCAATCCGAACTGAGAAAAGTTTTGATGGGATTGGCTCCACCTCGCGGTTTAGCAACCCATTGTACTTCCCATTGTATCACGCGTGTGGCCCAAGACGTAAGAGCCATGCTGATTTGACGTCATCCCCGCCTTCCTCCGAGTTAGCCTCGGCAGTCTGCTGTGTACAATTTAACACAGCATAAGGGTTGCGCAAGTTACCTCAATTAAGAGTACACTTCACAGCACTTGCTGACGACAACCATGCAGCACCTGTCATTCCTGAAGGCCAGCCTATTTCTAGACGGGCATACGGAAGATGTCAAGTCTTGGTAAGATTCCTCGCTTGGATACGAATTAAACCACGTGATCCACCGCTTGTGCGGGTCCCCGTCTATTCCTTTGAGTTTTAAGCTTGCGCTCGTACTCCTCAGGCGGGATACTTAATGCGTTAGCTATTTTAGAAGCGACACTGACAGGGTCGATACTGCCAATGTCTAGTATCCATCGTTTACGGCGTGGACTACCGGGGTATCTAATCCCGTTCGCTACCCACGCTTTCGTCCATGAGTGTCAGGTGTGTTCTAGCTAGCTGCCTTCGCTTTCGGTGTTCCAGCTGATATTAACGGATTTAACCCCTACACCAGCCATTCCACTAGCCTCTCCCAACCTCTAGTTTAAAAGTTTCTCACCCAGTCCCAAAGTTAAGCCTTGGGCTTTGAGGCGAGACTTTTCAAACAACCTGCGGACGCTTTACGCCCAATAAATCCGGATAACGCTTGGGGCACTCGTATTACCGCTGCTGCTGGCACGAGTTTAGCAGCCCCTTATTCCTTAGGTACCATCAAAGTTTTTCCCCAAGAAAAGATCTTTACACCCCGAAGGGCGTCATCAATCACGCGGCGTCGCTCCCTCAGACTTTCGTCCATTGGGGAAGATTCTTGACTGCAGCCTCCCGTAGGAGTCGGGGCAGTGTTTCAGTCCCCATGAGGCGGGTCGTGCTCTCACACCCGCTACTCGTCATAGCCTTGGTAGTCTTTTACACTACCAACAAGCTGATAAGCCATAGGCTCCTCTCTGACCGAAAAAACTTTACTTAAATCTCTTATGAAATTTAAGACCATCAGGTATTAGTCCCGATTTCTCGGAATTGTCCCTGTGTCAGAGGTAGATTACCAATGTGTTACTCACCCGTCTGCCACTCTTCACCGAAGTGAAGCGTTCGACTTGCATGCCTTAGACACGCCGCCAGCGTTAATCCTGAGCCAGGATCAAACTCTCATTTGAAAATATGTCATTCAAATTGAATGACATTGCTCTTTATTATATTTTTTAGAATAGATAAGGTCCCTACCACTTTTAAATTGTTAAATGCACTGTTTTTGTTGTTTATCAACAATGTTATTATTATAATATTACTTAAAAAATCTGTCAAGTGGTGTATTAGAATAATTTATAGAATTTTTTCTAAAATAAAACAAGCGATTTGAAACATTTCAAATCGCTTTGTGGAAATTTAAGATTTTGTAGCTGTAATTTTCCCGCATCCGTCTTTTATTTTTTTAAGTAAAAATTCAAATGCAGGATGAGATTTTGGAAACAAGTCCAAAAAATCTTTTTGTTTTCTATCAAATAAATAGTTATTTAATGTGTAGTTATTTAATTTTTTAGTTTTTTTGTTCCCAATTAAATTTATAAAAACATTAAAACTTTTTTTATTAGTTTTTATATTATCATACACCCTTACTAGAATATTCACAGATGAATCTGGATGGTGAATAGTCAGGCTCATCTGATAAGAATTTTTTTTAGTTATTAAAACTAAACTAAATATTTGTTGTGGTATATTATTTGTTTTGCCAACCCATTTTCCATTACCCTTAGAAACCCAACCAGTTTTTTGTGCTATTGCCTGTTGATCAAGAAGTAGGATCATTAAAAAAAACAGAATTAATACAACAACAAAGAAAAACCATCTTGCCATTTTTTGTGTTTTCATTTTAAACCTCCTGTTTTTGGTTTGTAAAAATTGTTTATTAGTATAACTAGTTGTATTTTTAATCTAGCTTATTTCCTAATTTTTGTCAACAAATTTTCACTTGACATATTTTTGCTACTATGCTAAAATATTTAATTAGCAATAAAGTCATTAAAAAATCAATATAAATTGTAGCAAGTATCCTCCAAGAGACGACGAGCATGGGGATCTTATTTTAAGGGTAATTTTGGCTTCGGCTCGAATTTCCCTAAACGAGATTTTCTTCTCTTGGAGTATATTTGTTGTAATATTTAATACGATAGTCATCCTGAGCGACTTTTAGAGTCGTTATGAGCCGAAGGATCCCGAATTAATACCAACTAATAAACCATAAACCACATTTTCAAATAAAAATTATTTAACTAATTGGAGGACAAAATGTCAGAGAAGAAAATTTTTTCTATAAGCCGTTAGTATTAAACTACCGGCTTTTTTTATTTTAAAATCCTTTAAAAAATTATTTGCTCTAAACTTTGTAAAAAGTTCCGAACAGCTCCACTTCGTTCCGCAAGTTCGGAACAGATTTTTCTCATTGCCAAAACCATCCATAATGGTAAGATAACTATAGAAATAAATTAGCATTAAACAACGGGATCCTTCGGCTCCTAGCAACCATAAAGGTCGCTCAGGACAGGCTGGAATTTATGACCAACACAGAAGAAATAAAATCCAAACTTGATATTGTTGAATTAATC
>CAZAVD010000039.1:0-3608 GCA_964488715.1 uncultured Gammaproteobacteria bacterium
ATTGCATTTCCATTATAATCTTTATAAATTCCCCAGCCATCAAGAATGGCAAGGACAAATGGGGTTTTGGTTTTTGTCATATTAATAATCCGGTGGTATCTGATAATATTGTAGCAGAAATTTTGCTATTTCGGCAAATGCTGGCGCAGCTGAATCAGAAGAAAATCGAACATTTTTAGGTTTAGAAAATTTAGTTAAAATAACAAATTTAGGCTCATCAACTGGAGCAAAGCCAACAAAAGTATGATTAGTTTCATCAGAATATCCTTTTCCGCTTTTTTTGGCAATATTAGCTGTGCCAGTTTTACCTGCAACATAATACCCATCAACTTGAGCATTGTCACCATGTCCGTTTTTAACAACTGACACTAACATTGCTTTTAAGATATTTGCAGTTTTAGAAGAAATAACTCTACGTACTTGTTTAGAATTAAAATTTTCTTTTTCATTATTATTATATATTTTTTTTAATAAAATCTGTGGTTGCATTAAAATACCATCATTTGCAATTACAGCATATGACATAATCATTTGAAGAGGAGTAACCATTATGCCTTGCCCATATGAAGCTGTAGCTAAATAAATATCTCCTTTATTTTTTAAGCTTAATAAATTACCAGATGCTTCGGCTGGCAATTTAATCCCGGTTTGTTTTGCAAAACCAAAATCTTGGATATATTTTTTAAAATTATTATTACCTATTTTTAAAGCAGCAAAAATCATTCCTGTATTAATAGAATCTTCTAAAATCTGTGTCATATTAACTAAACCATATTTTTTATTATCAGCATTCCGTATGATGTCTGGACCAAATTTGATAAATCCTTTATCAACATATTCTGTATCTGGACTAACTTTATTTAAATCAATTGCTACAGCCATGCTTAAAGCTTTAAAAACTGAACCTGGCTCATAAGCTTGACTAACAGCTTTATTTAAATAAGTATTATTGCTTTCTACTTTAAAATAATTATTTAAGTCAAAATCCGGTTTATCGCACATTGCTAAAATATGACCATTGCTTGGGTTAACAACAATTGCTGTTGCATCTTGAGCTAACATTTTTTTAGACCAATCTTCTAAAATCGTGCATACCTTAAATTGAATAACAGGATCAAGAGTTAAAAGAATATCAATTCCATCTGAATTTGACTCACCTGCTAAATCATTTTCAAAATATTCTTCAACCCCATATTGACCAATGCGTTTATCTTTTTTAAAACCTAAAAAACCCAACACATGAGCAAATAAATTTTTCTGTGGATAAATTCTTTTAATTTGTGGCTTAAAACCAGTACCTGTAATTTTTAATTTTTCTAAAGCTTCTTTTTCATTGCGGGTCAAAAATTTGCGAATTGGTTCATAAGGATCATTATCTTTATCTAGTTTTAAAAATATTTGCCATCGTTCTTCATCAGTCATTGGTAAGACTTTTTCAATTTGAGCAATTGTTGATGTAACATTTTCAATTTCAACTGGAACTCCGTAAAATAAATAAAATTCCTGATTTTGAGCAACAGGAACTAAAGCATTATTATTTTTACTATCCTGCACATAAATTGTGCCTCGATTTGGCACAATTTCCTCAATTGAACTATGCCGCATTTGCGCCAATGATTCATAATAATCATGACGAAAAATTTGTAAATAAAAAAGTCTACTAATAATTATTAAAGCCAAAACAAAAAATAACATTTTTAAAAATGTTATTCTTGGATTTAAATTTGATTTAGGTCTTTTTTTGATGTATAAAGACATAAAAACTATTTTGCCACAGCCATTTCATTATTATTATTGTCTAAATATTCTATTTGTACAACTGCAACTAAACCTAATTTTGCTGCACGATCTTTAATATTATTTAAATTTTCTAAAGAATGAATTCTTTCATCTAATAATTGATTAGCTAATTTTAATTCATTAATTTTTTCTATTTGAGTGTCAGTTTTAATTCCAGCTGTAACACTTGAAGTTACTTGAAAAACAGAAAAAAAGCCTGCTGTTAAAATAAAAAATAATAAAACAAGTGATAAATAAAAACAAGAATTTACCTTATTTTTACGCGGTTTGACCATAACTGCGTCTACATTTTTTAAATTGTGTTTTTTTGCGTTAGTTGAGCAAAGACAGAAGAATTTTGACATTTATTTTTATCTGCTTTGCGCTTTTCCTTTTTCCGGGATATCAATCCCGTCTATATATAAAATTATATTTTTTTTATTACTCTCATTTTCGCGCTTCTAGATCTTGGATTTTCTTTTGTTTCTTTAAAACTTGGAACAATTGGTTTTTTAGTTAGAATTTCTGCAATTTTATTATCCCCTCTACCAATTTCTTTAAAATAATTTTTAACAACTCTGTCTTCTAAAGAATGAAATGAAATTACAACTAGATGTCCGTTTTGTGATAAAATTTCAACAGCTTGCGGTAAAACTTGTACTAAGTTGTCTAATTCATTATTAACTTCAATTCGCAATGCCTGAAAGACCTTAGTGGCTGGATGTAGTTTTCCGCGTCTAGGAGAAATTTTTAAAATCAATTGTATTAAATCTTGAGTTGTTTTAAATTTTTTTAACTTGCGTTGTTTAAAAATGCTTTTAGATAATCGACTAGCATAGGGATATTCCCCATAATTTTTAAATACATCATAAAGATTTTCTACAGAATAAGAATTAATAATATCAGCTGCTGTTTTTTCCTGCTTAACATTAAAACGCATATCAAGTGGTTCGTCTTTTTGAAAGCTGAATCCGCGACCAGATTTTTCTAATTCATCTGATGATAATCCTAAATCTAACAAAATTCCATTAATATTATAATTAAATTTTAATTTTTTTATTTGTTTTAAATTTTTAAAATTATTATTTACAAAAATTATATTTTTAAATCCCTTAATTTCTAATTTCTTAATTTCTTCTTGGACATCCAGATTAGCGTCAATAGCTAGAAGTTTTCCATGTGGAGCAATTTTTTTCAAAATAGATAATGAATGTCCACCTCCACCAAAAGTACAATCAATAAAATTTTCTCCAGGATTCGGGTCTAGATATTTTAATGCTTCTTTTAATAAAACTGATTTGTGGACAATTGGCATATTAAACTCCTAATTCTCCCATTGCTTCTGCAAGTTTGCCTGCTTGTTTTTCTACTTGTGTTTTATATTTTTTCCATTCATTTTCATCCCAAATTTCTAATCTATTATACAATCCAGCAACTACTGTTTTCTTTTTTAAATTAGCATATTTTTTTAAATAATCTGGCAATAAAATTCTTCCTAAAGAATCTAACTTAACATCCATTGCTCCTGCTAGCATAATTCTTGAAAAACCACGCGCATCTGCTTTGCCAATTGGCAGTTCTGTGATTTTATCAACCATTTTTTGCCAATCTATTTTTGTAAAAATAAATAAACAATTATCTAGTCCTCTTGTTACGACTGCGTTATTTTTTAATTGTGCACGAAATTTGCTTGGCAAAGCCAACCGATTTTTATTATCCAAATTGTGGTTGTATTCACCAATGAACATAAATTATTAACTTTTTATTAAAGTTATCCCCACACTTATCCACTTCTTACCACTTTGAATTAATTATACACCACAATTAAA
>CAZAVD010000039.1:3708-6758 GCA_964488715.1 uncultured Gammaproteobacteria bacterium
CCTAATTTTTTATTATGAAAATAAACAGCTACTGCAATTGCAAAAGCCATTGCAGAATGATCTGAAGGAAAAGACTTTTCAGACATTGGCTCAACTAGTTTATTAATATCTAAATTTAAAAATGGACGATCCCTAAATCTAATCATTGCTAATAATTGATTAATTAAAAATGATAAAACCATTGGCAAAGCCACACTGCCAAAAATCATCCATTTTCTTTTACCTTCAATTGGCCAATCTTCAGAACTTCTTGTTTTAGCAATTTTAATCCACCAAATTGCTAAAATTAAAAATATTACAAAAATTAAATATTTTGCACAAAAAATTCCAAACCAATCTAAAACCTGCCATTTGCCTGATAAAGAATTAATAGCTTCAAAAATTTGATAGTCTAGATTTAGAATATTTTGCATGGGTTAATTATACATTAAATTTTGTATTTTTAAAATAAATATGCTAATATTTAAATATGAAGAAAAAAATACCAACTAATGAAATGCAAGCTCTAAAGGATTTTAAACAAAAAATAAACTCTGCTTTAAAATCTGATAAACCAAATTTAATTTTATTTGGTTCAAAGGCACGCGGAGATTTTAATCTAAATTCTGATTTGGATCTTTTAGTATTGTTGCAAAAAAATACTTTAAAGAAAAAAAACTTAATTTCAGATTTAGCAACTGAACTTGCTTTAAAATTTAATATTGATTTATCCCCACACACTTATTCCAAAAAAGAATTTCAAAATTTATCTAACTTGCAAACCCCTTTTACTCAAAATATTATACAAGAAGGCGTACGAATTTAATTTTAAAATATGACTTTAAAAATTAGTCAGAAAAATCAAAAAAAACAATTCAAATTTTTGCTTAAAAAAGCCAATGAAAGAATTGAATCTGCTGAATTGTTGTACAAACATGAAAAATACAATGATGCTATTTCTCGCAGTTATTATGCCTTTTTTGATACAACTTCTGCTTTATTAATCACTAAAGGTTTATTTGCTAAAACTCACAGCGGTTTAATTACTTTGTTTGGTTTACATTTTATTAAAACAGACTTAATTCCTGCAAAGTTTGCTCGTTTATTTCGCCGTGTTAAAACTGCCCGCGAAGAAGCAGATTATGAGGCATTGAAAAAATTCACTAAAGCAGAAACTAAACAAATTCTAGATTCAGCAAAAGAATTTGTAAATTTTGTTGAGAATAATTATAGATTTTAATTTAATCTTTCACTTCCAGTTGTCAAGGAATTCTTGATAACTGTTTTTTATTAAATTTTGAATTTTAAAAAATAAAAAAACCCTGTTGCTTTAATTGTGATGCAACAGGGAAGTGTATATTATATCCAAGCTTTCGCTTTTTTGACCACATTGGCGATATCGCTAATGCTGTCTTTTGGACCATAAAACAAATTTTCTATTATGGTCAAGTTCTCGTTATTAGGAGTCCCATTTTTTATTAAATAAAATACTAATGCTTTAATCGAAAGATGATCACCCATTACGCCTTTCAATAAAGCTATCTTCCCGTGACATTTACTATTGGTATATCCAACAACTGGAATACCAATTTTTTTCATTTTTTTTGATAAAAGAACCCCAAATGATTCTTTAGCAAACACTTCCAGAGCTCCTGTTTTTTCTATTTTTAGTGCTGCCTTTTTTATTTTTTCTTCACTACCAACAACACCAAAAACCTCGTCCGGGTTCAAATATGTACCTTTTTCCATTTCTTCGTATTCCCATATTGAATACTTGTCTTTAATTGGGAAAAAATAACTCAATACACCTTCCAATACATCTTGAGCTTTTAAATATTCTTCTAAGCTCAAATTCAGTATTGTACTACTTTTTTTGACAAATTCCTTCATAATTTTTTGTGCCTCCTTTTTTTCTTCTTGATAACTAATTTTTTTATAATTAGTTTTAAGAGGCAACCCAATATCACAAACTGCCAAATCATATTTCTTATTTTTTATTAATGACAGAGCATCTTCAACGCTCAATGCAACATCTATATTAATTTGCTTATCATTAATAAATTTATTCAACTTCACTCCTGTCATTTCAGGAAATTTGTCTTCGGCAACTAAAACATTGATTTTTTTCATTTTAAATCTCCTTAAATTTTTAAAGTTTTTTAAAGGACTATTTGTCTTTCTACCTTTCTTATTTTATGCTTTCACTATAACACACATCAATAATTTTGTCAAGTGAAATTAGAAAAAATATGTATTTTTGGCTAATTTTGGCTAAAAAATAATAGAATTAATAATCATAACTTAGCTATTTAAAACTTTAAATTAAAACAAAATCAAACTACCTGTGGATAAGTTTTTTAACCAAAAGAACGCGCCACGGCGCGTTCCTACAATTATTCTGAATCTTTTACTTCAAACTCTTTTTCAAAATCACATTCTTTTTTAGAGCATTTGATTTTGCCTTTACCACCTTGAACCATTAAACTTTTACATTTTTCACATTTCATTCCTTGTCCTTTGTTTTTAGGATCTTCAATGGGGCTGGACCAGACTGCAAACTTACAATCTGGATAACGATTGCAAGCATAAAAAGTTCTTCTAGAGCGAGTTCTGCGAGCAACCATCTCGCCTTTTTTGCATTCAAAGCATTTTACACCAGTTCCAAAATCCAATGGCTTGGTATTTTTGCATTTTGGAAAACCAGAGCAAGCTAAAAATTTTCCAAACTTTCCATCTTTAATTACCATTTCTTCTCCACATTTTTCACATTTTTCATCTGATTTTTCATCAGGTTTTTTTTCTTCTGCTTCTTCTTTTCCATCTTTGCTTGCTTCTTTTTTAAGAGATTTAATATTGCGACATTTTGGAAAACCAGAGCAAGCTAAAAACTTTCCATATCGTCCAATTTTAACAATCATTGGCTCATTACATTTTTCACAAACTTCATCTGTTTCTTCATTAATTAAATCACCCTTTTTAACTTCATCATATTTTTGAGTTAAATTGTTTTTAAAAGGCATATAAAATTCTTTAATTATTGGAACCCATTTTATTTTTCCGTCTGCAATTTC
>CAZAVD010000040.1:0-4285 GCA_964488715.1 uncultured Gammaproteobacteria bacterium
GAGTTTCAGATTTAGTAAAATCAGAATATGGCACACTTGCCCAAACTAAATTCAAATTTTTCTCATATTCTAATCGTGATAATACCCTACCCCATAACTTTAATATATTAATTTTTTTAGTAAAATATAAATTATTAATAATTTTTTCTCTTTTAGCTCCTTTGTTAATTAAATCTGAAGCAATATGTAGAGTCTTTGGCGCAACTTGTGAACTTTTAAAACTTTGTGTTTTACTAATCATTCCTGTTAATAATAATGTTGCTAATTCATCATCAAACGATTTATTATTAATGTTATTAATTATACTATATATAGTCTCGCACGCAGAACTAGCATTTAAGTCTATTAAATTTAACTGCCCATACTTTTCATTGTGCAATTGGTGGTCAATATTAATAATAGGTGTTTCAAAGAAAAATTCTAAAGCATTTAAATAAATTTCATCCAAAGATTCCAAATCTGGTGTATCAATAGTTAAAATTAAATCAAAATAATAATCAGAAGAACTTGTTTGTAAATCATCTGATTTAAACATGTTTTCCTCTGGTAAAACATATATTTTCAATTTATCATCTTGAACATCATATGAAAATTCATTAATTTTTTGTTGGTTTAAATTTAAAGAAATAATAAACTGACGCAAATTTGTAATCTTGTTTTCAATTAAACTATTTTTATCTAACCAAGCCAACTCTGGCAAAACTTTATAACCAGAGCACACAATAGAATGTTTTTTATTTTGCTTATTTAAAAAATTACTCATTGCTAAAGCACCTGCTACTCCATCATGTGTAAAGTCTTTTTTAAAACAAATTAAAATATTATTTGCTTTATTGATCAATTCTTGAAATTGTTGTAAATCTGTTAGCATAATTAGTAATAATAGTTAAAATTTTAATTAATGTCAACAAATTAATTGACGCATTTAGTAATTTAGGCTAAAATTAAAACATTATGAACATTACAGAACTTGCAAGACAAACCAGAATACCAACTCCAAAGTTGCGTGAAATCCTTCCACAACTTGGTTTTGACATTGGAATGAAAGCTATTCAAGTTGATGATCGTATTGCCAGAAAAATTATTGATAAATTAAATAAATCAGAGGTAAGAGAACAAATTTTAAATAAACAATCAACAGCTAATAATCAACAGCTAACAGCTAATAATAAAGAAGATAAAAAAGAACTTAAAAAAATTCAAATCAGTGAAAAAATTATAGTTAAAGAACTAGCGCAACAAATGGATCTTCCAGTTACAAAATTAATTCTAGAATTAATGAAAAATGGCGTTATGGCAGCTTTAAATCAAGAAATTGACTATGAAACTGCTACGATTATTGCTGAAGATTTAGGATTTCAAGTTGAAAAAATAACAGATGAAAAAATAGACTTGCAACAAGAAAAAAAGAAACAAGAAGAATATTTACAAGATGATGAAAAAAATTTAACTTCACGCCCACCAGTTGTAACTATTATGGGCCATGTAGACCATGGGAAGACAAAATTGCTTGATGCTATTAGAGAAACTAATGTAGTTGATGGTGAAGCTGGTGGAATTACTCAACATATTGGCGCTTATCAAGTTAAAAAAAACAATCAGCTTATTACATTCATTGATACACCTGGTCATGAAGCATTTTCTGCCATGCGTTCCCGTGGAGCGCAAGTCGCTGATATTGTAATTTTATTAGTCGCAGCTGATGATGGAGTTCAACCTCAAACAATTGAATCTATTTCACATATTCGCTCATCTAATTTGCCTTTTATTGTAGCTATTAATAAAATTGATCGCGCTGAAGCTAATATTGATAAAATTAAATCTGAATTAGCTGAACTAGATCTAACGCCTGAAGATTGGGGAGGAAAAACAATATGTGCCGAAATTTCAGCTAAACAAAAATTAAACATTGATGGATTACTTGATACATTGCTTTTAATATATGAAATGGAAAAAGAAAAAATAAAAGCTAATCCAAACCGTAATGCTGTTGGAACAATTATTGAATCTCATTTAGATAAAGGCGAGGGTCCAGTTGCTACAGTTTTAATTCAGACAGGTACTTTAAAAAAATCTAATGTTGTTAAAATTGGTAATGTTTTAGGTAAAATTAAAATTATGAAAAACTGGCAAGGGAAAAATATTGAAAACGCTTCTCCTTCTATGCCAGTTAAAATTATTGGATTAAAATCAGTACCTGAAGTTGGTGAAATTTTAGAAGTTATAACTAATATTAAACATTTTAAAAAAGAACTTAAAAAAAAGAAAGATTATAAAACAATTAGAACTGCTCAAACTATTCCTGAAAAAAATAATTCTTCAGATTCAACTAATGATATAAAAGAAATACAGAAAATAAATATTATTTTAAAAACTGATGTTGTTGGCTCACAAGAACCAATTTTAGAATCATTAGAAACATTACAGCAACCAGATCTTATTTTAAATGTTGTTCAATGCGGTTTAGGAAGCATAACAGAAGTTGATGTTGAACGCGCAAACAAACAAGAAGCTTTATTAATAGGATTTAATGTTGATTTAAATAACCAAGCTGAATTACTTGCTAGAGATAAAAAAGTTGAAATAAAAACCTCAAAAATTATTTACAAATTACTTGATTTTCTTAAAGATAAAATGAATGAAATAATTAAACCTGAAATCAAAACAGAAATTATTGGAAGATTACAAGTACTTAAGATATTTAGAACTGAAAAAGATGCTCAAATATTTGGAGGAAAAGTAATTGAAGGAAAAATAATACCAAATACTAAATTAAAAATATATCGTGATAATAATTTAATTGGTAAAGCTGAGTTATCTGAATTACAATCAGCCAAACAAATTGTATCTGAGGTTTTAATTGATCAAGAAGCAGGTTTAAAAACTACTGGTTTTAACCAAATTCAAGAAAATGATATAATTGAAATTATCAAACAAGAAAAAATAAAAAGAAAGATTTAAAACACTATGTTAATTTTATTTCAAATTAGTTTAATTATTTTAGTAATTGCTGGATTTGGAGCAATAATTTTTTTAATTCTTAAAAAGTTTAACATAGACACCAACCAAGATGATAAATTAAAAGAGATGCGCGAAGAAATTGGTATGATTAAGCAAGAAATGAAAGGAAGTTTAGAAAAAAATCTAGAATTTATCCAAAAACAATCTTTTCAAACTGGTGATATTATTAAAGATGTCACTTCTAAATTAGAAAAATTAGAATCTACAAATAAACAAGTTGTTGATTTTACAGGACAACTTAAAAACTTAGAGCAAGTTTTAACTAATTCAAAAAATCGCGGCAGCTTAGGTGAAGCTGGTTTAGAAATGATTTTAAACAATATTTTACCACCAGGTAGTTTTAAAATGCAATATAATTTTAAAAATAATGAAACAGTTGATGCTGCGGTATTTATTAAAGATAAAATATTGCCAGTTGATGCAAAATTCTCATTAGAAAATTATAAAAGAATTATTGCGGAAAAAGATCAGGCAAAAAAACTTGAACTAGAAAAAAACTTTAAAAATGACTTAAAAAAACGCATTGATGAAACAGCAAAATATATTCGTCCAAATGAAGACACACTTGAATTTGCTTTTATGTTTATTCCAGCTGAAGGTATTTATTATGATTTACTTATTAATGAAGTTGGAGCAGTTAAAGTTAATACTAGAAGTTTAATTGATTATGCTTTTAATGAAAAAAAAGTTATTATTGTTTCTCCAACAACTTTTGCCGCATATTTACAAACAGTTTTGCAAGGGTTAAAAGCTTTGCAAATTGAAGAATCTGCAAAAGAAATTAAACAAAATGTTGAAAAACTAAATAAACATATTTTAAGTTTTGAAGATTATATGAAAAAATTAGGCAATAATCTTGGCACTACTGTAAATATGTATAATTCAGCATATAAAGAATTAAATAAAATAGACAAAGACGTAGTAAAAATTACTCAAGGTGAAAAAACAATTGATCCAATAATGATTGATAAACCAATATTAGAATGACTTTAGAAAAAAAACTAAATCAACAGCAAAAACAGGCCGTGGAACATATTTCAGGGCCGCTTTTGATTGTTGCTGGAGCTGGCACTGGGAAAACAACTGTTATTACTGAAAAAATTGCATATTTAGTTAATGAAAAAAAGCTAAAATCTGATCAGATTTTAGCTTTAACTTTTACTGATAAAGCTGCTGGAGAAATGGAAGAACGCGTTGATAAACTTTTGCCTTATGGATATACAGATTTATGGATTATGACATTTCATGCATTTTGTGAACGAAT
>CAZAVD010000040.1:4385-6731 GCA_964488715.1 uncultured Gammaproteobacteria bacterium
CTTATGGATATACAGATTTATGGATTATGACATTTCATGCATTTTGTGAACGAATATTAAAACAATATGGTTTAGACATTGGTATTCCAAATGATTTTAAATTACTTAATCAAACTGAACAATGGCTTTTGGTGCGCCAAAATTTAGACAAATTTAATTTAGATTATTATCAACCCTTAGGAAATCCAACTAAATTTATTCATGCATTAATTAATCATTTTTCTAGATGTAAAGATGAAGAAATTTGGCCAAAAAATTATCTTGAATATGCAGAAAAATTAAAAATAAATCAAGATTCTATGGAAAGTGTTCAAGGCGAAAATGCAATTAGTGAAATTAAAAGACTAGAAGAAATTGCTAATGCATATCACACTTATCAGCAACTATTATTAGATAATTCAAGCTTAGATTTTGGTGATTTAATTAATTACACACTAAAATTATTCAAACAACGACCAAATATTTTAAAAAAATATCAAGAACAATTTAAATATGTTTTAGTAGATGAATTTCAAGACACTAATTGGGCGCAATATGAATTAATTAAATTATTATTAAATAACAATAAAAATTTAACAGTTGTAGGCGACGATGACCAAAGTGTGTACAAATTTCGCGGAGCTAGTGTGTCAAATATATTACAATTTAAAGATGATTTTAAAAATAGTACAGAAATATATTTAAATCAGAATTATAGATCTTCACAAAATATTCTTGATTTGGCTTATAATTTTATTCAATTAAATAATCCTGAAAGATTAGAAATAAAATTAAATAAACAGTCAACAGATAACAGTCAACAACTAACAAAAAAATTACAATCAAATTCTAATAAATCTGGAATAATCGAACATTTGCATTTTGCAACTGAATCTGAAGAAATTCAAGGAGTTATTAATAAAATCTTAGAATTATATAAAAATAATTGGAATGACTTTGCGATTTTAGTTCGCGCCAACAACCAAGCTGAATCATTTTTAAACAGCTTAAAAAATACCAATATCCCATTTAATTTTGTAGCCTCTAAAGGATTGTACTCTAAAGAAGTAGTTATGGATATAATGGCATATTTAAAATTACTTGATAATTATCATGAATCTTTAGCAATGTGGCGCATACTTAATTTGCCAATGGTCAATATTAAGGCTGAAGATTTAATGGAAATATCTTGTTTTGCTCAACGCAAAACTTTATCTTTATTTGAAGCATGCCTGCCCGCCGAATTGGCGGGTCAAAAAATTAATTTATTAAATAATTTAGAACAAGAAACTATTCGTAAAATTAATAAAATTTTAAATCTTATTTCATCTCATACAAAATTAGCAAAAGAGAAAAACACAAAATTAATAGTGTTAAATTTTTTACAAGACTTTAATTATCAAGAATATTTATTAAAAACCAATAATAATAAAAATTTTATATACATAAATTTATTTATTAAAAAAATAGATGAATTTGAAAAGTCATTTAATGATAAGTCTGTTAAAAATTTTATGCGCTTATCAGAGCTTGAATTAGAATCAGGAGAAAAAGGCAGTTTATCTAAAGAATTAGAGGAGGGACCTGAAGCTGTTAAAGTAATGACTATTCATTCTGCTAAAGGATTAGAATTCAAATATGTTTTTATTGTTAATTTAGTTGACAAACGCTTCCCATCAATTAACCGTCAAGATCCTATTCAATTACCTGATGAATTAGTTAAAGAAATAATTCCTTGTGGTGATGTGCATTTACAAGAAGAACGCAGATTATTTTATGTAGCAGTAACTCGCGCTAAAACTGGTTTGTTTTTTACTTCAGCAGAAGATTATGGTGGCAGTCGCAAAAAAAAGCTATCTAGATTTTTATATGAAATAAACCTTGCAATTTCCAAGTTCCAAGTTCCAAATTCCAAAAAAATTTCAAATCTCAAATCTCAAAATTCAAATTTTAAAATTCAAAATAATATTATAACCCCAACATCTTTTTCATATTCTCAACTTAAAGCATATGAAACATGCCCATATCAATATTATTTATCATTTATTCTTAAAATTCCGATTGCAGGCAAAGCTGTGTTTAGTTATGGAAAAACAATGCATTCTGCATTACAAAAGTTTTTTAGTTTTATAAAAAATAATAAACAAGAAAATTTATTTAACAACACAGAAAATAAAACAAAAAAAATACCAGGCTTAGATGAATTATTAAAAATTTACCAAGAATCATGGATCAATGACTGGTATGAATCTAAAGAACAAAAAGAAAAATATATAAAACAAGGAAAAAAATCTCTTAAAAATTTATATGAACAAATTAAAGAAAATCCACCTCAAGTTTTAGAATTAGAAAAAAGTTTTAATTTTA
>CAZAVD010000041.1:0-6670 GCA_964488715.1 uncultured Gammaproteobacteria bacterium
ATCTCTTAAATATATTTAATATGCCTTATGTTTGCCATTCGCGTTTGCATATTTAAATCTATTGCCACTAAATCAAAACGATAATCCTGAAAAGCAGGGTAACCTTTTTGTGATAAATATCTTTCTCCAGCGCGCTCTAAAAAGTGTCGTTTGGCTTCATCAACAGATTCTTCTGGTGTTCCGTATTCATTATTAGTGCGGGCCTTAACTTCTACAAAAACAATATCATTTGCTTTTTTATCTTGCGCAATAATGTCAATCTCACCACTTTGG
The DNA here is from genome assembly GCA_964488715.1 of uncultured Gammaproteobacteria bacterium. Lineage (GTDB taxonomy): Bacteria > Patescibacteriota > Patescibacteriia > UBA2196 > UBA2196 > CAYNCE01. The sequence goes on from CAZAVD010000041.1 coordinate 274, forward strand.
ATGTAATAATTTCGTTCTAAAATTAAATATCCTTTGCCAGCTAAAAACTTAACTGCCAAATCTTCTCCTTGAGCTCCAAGTTGTTTTTTAGTAGGCATAAATTTTTTAAACAGGTTTAGAAATTTGCCAAATTAAATCATATAAAGTTTTCATCATTTGACTAAATTCTTGACTTTCAATTATAAAACCAAAATTTTCTTTTTTTGAAGAAATCAAAGCAACTTTATTATCATAAATTAAACATGCAGTATCAAAAGAAACTTCCTTGGGTAAAAACCGTGTAGTTCTTAAAGTTTTTTTATTACTAGCTTTAAAATACCAATTATCCAATTCTTTTTTCTCTACACGCAGAGACTTAACTTTTATATTATTTTTAACTCTTTTTTCTAAATAGTGAGTTAAAAAAGTTTCTCCTAAAAAATCTACAATATCTTTTACAGAACCAAAATCTCTTAACTGTTTTTCTTGACATTTTAAAGTATCATTTAAAATCTCTTTAATATTTTCTTTTCCTTCGTAAAATAATATTTTGGGTTTAGTTTCTTTGTTACTATATAAAGATAAAAACATTGGCAAAAATTTACTTACAATATCTGTCTTATTTTGCAATAAATCAATTAATTTATTAGGCGACTCTGGAATAAAATACTGTGTCTTTTTTTTGATAGTAGATATAACTAAACCATCTTTTTTTAAAGATTCTAAAATAGCGTAAATACTTGTTCTTTCAACATTTGCCTTTTTAGCAATTTCCTGCGCATTAGCACTGTCTAACTCTAAACAAGCCAGATAAACCCTGGCTTTTTTGTCTTTAAACCCGATTTGTTGTAATAATTCGTATAATTCCATAAAAATATTAAATATATTCTAAAATACTAGACTGCCTTAATTATATCAAATCAGCGTATTTTGTCAATAGTTGTAATTTTTTAACAACTTTGTCTAAAATAACAGACAAATTAATATATTTCTGTTATATTAAAACATAAAAAATAAAAATAATTCTTTTTAATACTAAAAATAAGGAGAAAATTATGTCATGTCCGATTTGTAAAAGAGAAATATGCAACCATAGTCCCGCTGAACAAAAAAAAGTTTCTGATTGGATTAATCTGTTATTTGAATACAAAGAAACCAAACAAATAGATAAAATAAATAATTTTTTATCAAAAAGAACTAATCGGGATTGGGACATATTACTAACAATAATTAAAACTGCTGTAAATTTTCCAAAACCTAGAAAAATGGTAATAAATTTAATGATAAGTAATGTCAAAAATATTTATTACTGGGAAATATTACTTAAAATGTCAGGTGAAACTAATTGGATTGATTCTATTACCCTTGAAAAATCTTTTTCAAACCAAAAATCCAAAATCCTCAAAAAAACATCTGAATGGGTAGAACTTATTTCCATGCTTAAATCTACTAAGACTGACTCTGAATCAGGAAGGTTAATTCTTTCCCGAATGACAGAAATTTTGCCAAAAAAATTATCAAAGATAGTTCATTGGGATGTATTAGCAGAAATGATTCATGAAATCTCAGAAAGAGTAGGTCCTGATTCAACACAGGAAAATTTAATTCTGGTTCGGATGACTGAAGTTATTAATAGGATGAAGGACAAAAAAACTTTAGACCTATTAATCCATTTTGGCAATAAAAAAATTAAAAAAATAATTCAAAACAAAATGTCTCAAATCATAAAATAAGGAGAACAACTATGAGTTTAGATCCTCTTAATGAAGCCGAGGAATGTGAAAATAAAAGACGTTCTAAAATCAACAAACTAGCAAGAATTTATGCTCAAAAAATAAGCAACTCAGAAGTTGACGGTAGGTTTGGTAAACCATCCTTAAGGGTTATGTTGGATGGGATTGAAGCAGATGAATATTATAAAAACAAAAAATACCAAATTGGTAAAGAAAGAGCGGAAAAAGAAGTTGGTCCCTCAAAATATTCACTTCATGAAGAAGATACGAGATCTTATGAAGAAAAAATGGATGACTACTGGAACTGGATGAGAACTGGTGGGCATTAAAAAAATAAAACAATAAGAATATAATTCAAAAACCCGTGGAAAATTCTGCGGGTTATTTTTTTAATTAAAAAAGTTCCGAACTCTAAGCAACCCTAGAAGTTCGGAACAATTTATTTTTCAAAAATTTTGGTATGTTTCTGGTATGTTCCTGGAACATACCAAAAAGAATTACATAATTAATTACATAATTCTTTTTAGCTATTTTTAGACATTGCATTTTTCTTTTATTGTTGATATAATAAAAATAATGATAAACAAAATTTATGGATACTAAAAAAATAATTAATTATTGCTACACAAGCTATGAAAGAAAATGGAAAAGCGCTACTTCACTTTTAAAAAGTAAAAGCTATTCAGATTGTTTATTTTTCTGTCATTTAACTTTAGAATTTTTTCTAAAAGGTAAAATAGTGGAAAAAACAGGAAAGATGTTTCCAGCTATCCATGATCTAGAAGATTTGGCAAAAAGAGCTAAATTAGAGTTGCCACCAGAATTAAAAAAAGAATTACCAATAATTAATACTTTTAATATTGCTGGACGATATGATGATTACAAATTTGCATTTTATAAAAGAGCTACAGCTAGCTATGCAAAAAAATATTATCAAATAACTAAACAAATACTTTTATGGCTAAAAAAACAATAAAATCTAAAGATGCAAAAGAATATGCAAAAGATTATGTGCGTTATATAAAAGAAAAATATGATTTACCAATAAAGTCAGCTTATTTATTTGGCTCTTTTGCTAATGGCAAAAATCGTCCATGGAGTGACATAGATGTATGTGTTGTTTCTAATAAATTTAAACGCATTGATCCATTAGTTTATTTATGGACAAAACGCAGAGATGTTGATATTGAAAGAGGCATTGAACCAGTAGGAATTCATCCAGATGATTTTGTAGAAGAAAATCCAATTGCTTATGAAATAAAGCATAAAAGTATAGCGTTAAAAGTTTAGATTTAAAATATTTAAAAAAAGAAGTAAGGATAATGTCTTGCTTTTTATTTAAATTTTTGTTATAATAAAAATATATGAATCAAGCAAGCCAGACAATTGCATTAAATCCAGCAGGTGCTCTAGTTTTGCCAAGAGAAATTATTCAGCGCTATAAAACTTCTAAATTTAGCTTAACGCCTTTTGATGGTATTTTAGTATTGGAACCTGAAGAAGATGACAATTCACCAACTTATGCTTTAACACAAAAAGAAGAACAAAAACTTGAATCTGCTATTCAAGAGGAATCTTTGCCAATTGAAAATCTAGTTAAAAATTAATGCAAATTTTCTACAAATCTACTTTTCAAAAAGATTTTGTTAAATTGCCTGAAAAAATTCAGGCTATTTTTTATCAACGACTTGAATTTTTAAAAGAAAATATTTTTCATCCTTATTTACATGCAAAACGCTTGTCAGGTAAATGGCAAGGATTTTATTCATTTCGTTTAACTCGCAATTACCGTTGTATTTTTTCAAAAGAACAAAATTTAATAACTTTATATTTCATTTCTCATCGTAAAAATATTTATAGATAAAGATTATTTGACAGTTGACAGAAAAATATGATTGCTGTAAAATAATAATTAAGTTAATAAATACTATTTTATGCTTACATTAAAACTTCAACGCATAGGCAAGAAAAAACAACCCCATTTTCGTTTAATTGCCATAGAAAAAGGAAAAGACCCATATGATAAATCTGTGGAAATTTTAGGTTGGCTAAATCCGCGCACAAAAGAAAAAGAACTTAAAAAAGAACGAATTGAATATTGGCTTTCTGTTGGCGCCCAACCTACTGATACAGTTCATAATTTATTAGTTTCTGAAAATATTTTAAAAGCAGATAAAAGGAAAACATTTAAAATTTCTAAAAAAAGATTGGCAAAGAAAAAAAAGAGCGATGCGAATGACACGAATGATTCTAATGAAGAAAAAGAAGACAAGAAACCAGAAGTTAAGCCTGAAGAATAAAAATAAAAAGAAAATTTAAACAGCCAAAATTATTAAGGCTGTTTTTTATTTTATTTCAATCTTCACCTCAGGACTAGTTTTGGTATTGCCATATTTATCAGTTGATAAAGCATATAAAACATAGCTTCCTGAATCTAGTGCATCAGTCCAAGTTAGATTTATATTTTCTGCGTCAGCATTTTTGTAGCCAATCCATTTTGAAGAATTAGTAGAAGTATTTTTTATATAAAAATCTATTTTAGAATAATACTCATGATTTGCTATATTAATTTGGATTAAATAAGGAAAATTTTCTTCCCATATTTCTGCGTTATTAATTGGCATAATAAAGCTAACAGGCTGTGAATATTTTTCATCTAATTGCAAATTAATTTTTATTTGAGCAGATTTATTATTATCAACATCATCATAAGCAATTGCTTTTAAAGTGTGCTGGCCATTAGAAAAACCAATTAATTTAAAATTAATTAAATTAAATGGGCTTGAATTTACTTCAGAAATTTTTTGATTATCTAAATAATATTCAACTCTTTGCACGCCACGTTTAGCAGAAGTTGAAATTGTGACATTAATATTTGGATTAGTAAAAGTTGTATTATTGCTTGGTGAATTTATAGAAATATTTGGCTGATTTTCAAGTGTATGAATATCATCTTTTTTATCTGGTAAATTTACTGAAGTTTCATATCCATTTTCTTTTGCCCATTCTTCAACTGCTAATTCCCAATTAGTATAATTTTCATCTAAATTCCATGGCTCATTTGGCACAGGCCCTAATGGATTATTTTTGTTTACATAATGCAAAATATTGTGCACTTCACGGAAAATCTTTTCTTCAATTTGGGATTTAGGCGTATGTTCTGTAGCTAGTTTTCCGGTTATTTTATCAATATTTATTTTAACTTCACCAGCCATTTTACCATTAAGCATTGCTTTGTTAGGCAAGTCTTTTGTTTCTGGTGCTTTAAATTCTGCAATTTCCCAGCCAGTTTCATCTGCACCAGAATATTCTTTAGTTTCTTCAAAAACTCTACGCATAAATTCATGCCAGATCGGAGCAGCTGTATTTGCCCCTGCAGCTGATCCTGTCATTGTTTCACCGCGAGTATTTCCTACCCATACACCAGCAGCAAGTTGTGGTGTAAATCCCATTGTCCATGCATCTTTGTAATCATTTGTTGTTCCAGTTTTGGCAGCTACTGGCCTGTTTCCTAAATTTAAATAATTTTGCGTTCCAAAAATATAAGCTCGTTCATTATTGTCTGATAAAATACTTGAAATTTGGTGAGTAACTTGTTTATCTAAAACTCTTTTTGCTTTATTTTTTCTTGGCTTATTCTCAACTAAAGTTTTATTATCTTTATCTTTAATTTTTAAAATAGCCATTGTGTTTTTAAATTCACCTTCGCGCGCTAAAGTTGCAAATCCATTAACATGCTCTAATAATTTAACTTCACCTCCACCTAAAACAAGTGATAAGCCAAATCTTGATCTATCTTCAAAAGTTGAGTATCCCATTGATTGAGCTAAATCTAAAATATTTTCTACTCCAACTAAATACATTGTCTTAACTGCTGGAATATTTAAAGAACCAGCTAAAGCTTTTTTAATTGAAACTGGTCCAAAATATTCATCATTATAATTATGCGGTTCATAATCTTCAGGTTCAACTTTAAAAGTTGTTAGCTCATCAAACAAAATTGTTTCAGGAGAATATCCTTTAGCAAAAGCAGCTGTATAAACAATTGGTTTAAATGATGATCCTGGCTGCCGTGGTCGTACAGCAACATTTACTGCTCCATCATTTTCTTCATCAAAATAATTAGCTGAACCAACCATTGCTGTTATTTCTCCAGTTTGCGCATTTAATGCAACCAAAGAGGCATTGCGCGCATTATATTTTTCAATATTTTTCTCTACGCCAGTGGCAACTGCTTGTTCAGCAATGCGTTGTTGATCCATATTTAAAGTTGTAATAATTTTTAATCCACCTTGTTCTAAGAAACTATCACTATATTTTTGAGCAATTAATTCTCGCACATAAAAAACAAAATGTGGGGCTAAAATAGAAGAAGATACACTGGTAAATTCTAGTTCTTGCAACTTTGCAGCTTCAGCCTTTGCTTCAGGTATATATCCTTCTTCAACTAAAGAATCTAAAATCCAATCTTTGCGCCACATTAATCCATCTTTGTTTGATCCATAAGGAGAATAATAGCTTGGTGCTTGTGGTAATGCTGCTAAGACTGCTGCTTCTGCTAATGATAAATCTTTAGCTGATTTTTCAAAATATTTATTACTAGCAGCTTCAATTCCATAAGATGTTCCTCCATAAGGAATTTCATTTAAATACATTTCAAAAATTTCATCTTTAGTAAATTTGCG
>CAZAVD010000042.1:0-6510 GCA_964488715.1 uncultured Gammaproteobacteria bacterium
CTTCCTTTGCTTCAGCTTCTAATCTTTTAAACCAATATTCTGGCGTATCTTTTTCCATATCTAAAATATCATACTTAATAAGCATATAAATTGTTTCTTTAACTGGGCAACCATCTAGTCCTGGCAAATCTTTTTCCCAATATTCAGATTTTTTTGATTTTTTGTCAAGGATATATTAAAATATAAATACACAAGCCGGGATGGTGAAATTGGTAGACACGCTTGGTTTAGGACCAAGTGCCGCAAGGCGTGGAGGTTCAAGTCCTCTTCCCGGCATTAATTTAAAATTTATGCTATAATAAATTCATATGGAAAAAGAAAAATCAAAAATCAATTTACAGGACTTAATTCCTATTTTAGAAAAAAGCAATGTTAAAACCGCAGGTGTTTTTGGTTCTTATGCTAAAGGTAAAAAAAACCCTAATGATATAGATATTTTAGTGGAATTTAAAAAATCTATTGGTTTATTTGGTTTGGTTCATTTAGAAAATGAGTTATCAGAAAAAGCAAATATGCCAGTTGATTTAGTAACTAAAAATGCTTTAAGTCCATATATTCGTGATGAAGTTTTAAAGCAAACAAAATATTTTTATGGATAAAAATGAACTTTATATTCGACACATGTTAGACGCAATTCAAGCAATTGAAGAATACCTTGTTGATTTTGATTATGAAAAATTTTTATCCAAAAGCATGGCGCAAGATGCTGTAATTAGGCAATTAAGTATTATTGGCGAAGCAGCCAAAAGATTAACAGATGAATTAAAAGAAAAACATAGCAAAATACCTTGGAAAGATGTTTGTGGAATGAGAGATAAATTAATCCATGATTATTTTGGTATTGATTTAAAAGAAGTTTGGGAAACCGCTACACAAGATTTAAAAAAACTAAAACAATCTCTAAATAATTATAATATAAAATAGTTATCTTTAAAAAATTCATATGAAACTAAAACTCCTATTTCTATCACTAATCTTAATCCTAATCTTGACCACTGGTTTTGGTTGCAAAGGAAATAAAGACCCTGAAGCAGAGCAAGCTATTTTAGAAAAAATTAATTTAAACATCTGGGGATTGTTTGATTCTTCATCAGCATTTAAATCAGTTATTAGCAAATACCAGTTAATGCATCCAAATGTAAAAATAAATTACACAAAATTGCGTTGGGAAGATTATGAAAAAAAATTAGTTGAAGCTTGGGCAAATAATACAGGTCCAGATATTTTTGTAGTTCACAACTCGTGGGTAAATGGATATGAAAATAAAATAATGCCAATGCCAGCAAGTGTAAAACTGCCTTTTGTTTATGAAACCGGTGGCTTTAAAAAAGAAAGAACAGTAGAAATGAAAACTTTGCCAACTTTAACTACACAATATGTAAAAGATAATTATCCTGATGTTGTTTATTCTGATGTAGTAAAAAATAATCAAATTTTAGGCTTGCCATTATCAATTGACAGTTTAGCTTTGTTTTATAATAAAGATCATTTTAATGCAGCTAAAATTACAACACCTCCAAAAACATGGCAAGAATTAACAGAAATGGTTAAAAATTTAACTCAACAAAATGATGAAGGTGAAATTATCCGTTCAGGCATTGCTTTAGGTGGTTCAAAAAACATTAATCGCTCCAATGATGTTTTGTCATTATTAATGCTTCAAAATGGAACTCAAATGACTGAAAGAAACAAGGTAGTATTTAATAAATATTCATCTTATGATCGCAATTTTTATCCAGGCGAGCAAGCATTAAGATTTTACACTGATTTTGCATTGCCATCAAAAGAAGTTTATACATGGAATAAAGATTTGCCTGAAGCAACTGAACTTTTTTCTGCTGGAAAACTATCAATGATGTTTGGTTATTCTTATCAAATTCCGCAAATCCGCGCTCAAGCTCCGAAAATAAATTTTGGCTTAGCTCCAATGGTTCATATTAACATTGATGGAACAGACGCTCTTGGTTTGCCAGTTAATTGGGCAAATTATTGGGTTTACACTGTTTTTAAGCGGACAAATCATCCACAAGAAGCTTGGGATTTTTTAAATACTTTAGCTACTAAATCGTATAAAACAGAACAAGGAAATGATCGTTATTATGTTGAAGATTACATTTCCAGCACAAGCAATCCTCCAGCTTTGCGAAGTTTGATTAATAAATACAAAGAAAATTATCCTGAAAAAGCATTATTTGCTGACCAAACTTTAACTGCTCAAAGTTGGTATCGTGGTCAAGATGCAAATCACATGAATACAAGTTTTAAGCAAATGATTTCGGAAGTTATTGCTGGTTCTTCAAAACTTCGTGATATAATAACCAAAGCCGCCCGCGTCATAACCCAAACTTATTAAATATGAAATTTTCATCTCCCTTATTCCCCATATTAGCCCTATTCCTATTATTCATCCCAATCTCTGCTTCAGCAGCCTTAATGCCTCCGTGCATTTCTTCGGGTGACTGCAATCTTTGCGATGCATTGCATTTAATTTCAAATCTAGCTCGCTGGATTTTAGGTATTGTTGGCGCGTCAGCTTTATTATTTTTTATATACGGAGGTTTTTTATGGATCACTTCAGCTGGTGTTCCTGCAAGAGTTCAACAAGGACAAAAAATAATGGTTAATACTGTGATTGGAATTTTAATTGTTGTTTTAGCTTGGACAACGATTAATTTTATTATTTCGTCTTTTGTTGAAACTGGCGAAGCTGAAACCAAATTCAAATTTGTTGGCAAAAGCGATGCAGAATGGTACCAGCTTTGTGAAGGCAAAGATGAATGTAAATTTAAATCTATTGGCGCGCCATGTGATAACAGAAATGGTTATTGTGATAAAAATAATAAATGCGTTTCAGGCACAACAGCTTGCGCATGGCTAGAAAAAAATAATCCAGATAGTTACAGTGGCTGGAGTTGCAATAGTCCAAAAGCATGCAGATTGCCAAATTATGATGCTTGCGATTCAGCGCCAAATTGCCAGCGCAATTTATGCCCTGGCGGCGCAGAACAAGTCTGTTGCAAACCATAAAATTTTATGAAATTCAAATCTCCTTTATTCCCCATATTTTCCTTATTAACCTTATTGCTTTTATCCATCCCTGTTTTTGCATTTGCTCAATCATTTGACAACCCTGTTTCTGCAATTGGAACAAAATCAATCTCATCTATTGTTGGAAAAGTAATCCAAACATCATTAGGAATTATTGGATCAATTGCTTTAGTCTTATTTATTTCAGCAGGTTTTATTTGGATGACAGCGCAAGGCAATGCAGGAAAAATAAAAACAGCGCAAGGCATTATGCTTTGGTCTGCCATTGGTTTAATAGTAATATTTTCATCATATATATTATTGAATTTTGTTTTTAAAATTTTATAACTCCCCTCCTGACTAGGAGGGGCTGGGGGGAGGTTTAATATTTTAATCTTTCTATGCTATAATAACTCTGTGGATAAACAATATCCTGACAACCCAAATTTATTTTTGTCATTCCGACCGGCAACTAGAATCCTAAAGGTCGCTCGGGATGACAAAAGAAAATTAATTTCACATATATTTCCCAAAGGTCGTTCAAATTAACAAATTAAATTTAAAAAAATATGAACAAAAAATTAACAAAATACGCGCTTTCATTTTTAATGTTAACTTTAGTAATGACGCCTGCGCTTGCTTTAGCCGAAGATGATAATGGCGATGATACTTATGATCTTGGGCAAGATAAAATTATAGGTCTTGAAATACCATCTGAGACAGATGACTTGCCAGCAATTGTTATTAATGTAATCAACATTGTTCTTGGCTTACTAGCTTTAATAGCAATTGTTATTATTTTAATTGCTGGATTTGAATGGATGACTGCTGGTGGCAATGAAGACAGAGTAAAAACAGCGCAAAAAAGACTACAATATGGTCTTATTGGTTTAGTAATTATATTTTTAGCTTATGGTATTGCTACTTGGGTATTAACTACTCTTACAACTGTTGCAACCACATCTGGTTAAAAACTTTTTAAAGATTTAATTTTGTGAAAAACAAACTTTTTACAAAACAAACAAAATTTTTTATAGTAGTTATTGCAATAACTATTGTGTTTTTTTGCCCCGCCATCTTCAAGATTGATGGCGGGGTTGCTTTAGCGCTTGATACTGGATTAGATAAAACAGCCACAGCAGCGCAACTACCAACCAACACATCAATTGCTGGAATTATTGGTCAAATTATATATGCCATTCTTGGCTTTTTAGGAGTGATATTTATAATTTTACTAATATATGGTGGCTTTATCAGAATGACTGCGCAAGGCGCTCCAGACAAAATCAAAACCTCAACTGGAATAATCACCAGTGCTATTGTTGGCATAATTATTATTTTAGCATCCTATGCCATTACTGCGTTTGTGATGGGTGGAATAAAAGATAGTATTGGAAGTGGAAGTGATAATACTGCAAATTGTGGAAGCTTAAATGGAACATGTGTTACTGCAGGCACTTGCACTCAATCAGACATAGGTCAATTAAATTGTGCTCAAGGCAGTATATGTTGTATGGCAACCATACCAAGTCCTTAATAAAAACTTTTCTAATTACATGAAAAAACCCATTATCTCCCTTATCGTTCTAATTTGCCTTATCTCCCTTGCCCCCATTGCCCAAGCAGATGTTTTTGATTCAATGAAAACTCAATTAGATGGATTTAATGATGCAGCTGGTCTGCCAAAAGCGCCTCAAGGTTCTGGTTTAGTTGGAATAATTATTAATTTAATAAATCTAATTCTTTCATTTTTAGCTGTTGTATTTATTATAATGATTTTATATGGTGGTTTCACATATCTAACTGCTGGCGGTTCTCCTGATAAAGCAAAACAAGCATTAGGAATAATAAAAGACTCTGCTATTGGTGTTGGAATAATTTTAATCTCTGGAGCAATTATGAATTTTATAATTGTAAATATAATTAATGCTATAAAGTAAAAAATATGTCCTTTGCTCTCCCCTCCTGACTAGGAGGGGCTGGGGGAGGTTGTTAAATAAAAAAGTATGTTCCTGGTATGTTCCAGGAACATACCAAAAAAAATAAGCGGAATATCTCTATTCCGCTTTTGTAATTATTTGTTAAAAAAATCTTCCCCCGCACCGCTGGTTCTCACTTTTCTTTTTCCGTTTTTGGTGACATATGTGCGCTTATAATTCCGCACACTGACTTTTGTATGGTCAACGTCAGTCACCTCAACAGCAAGTGATGGGTCTCTATCAATCGCACCAGCTTTTGCATAATTAATGCCGGCCCGAGAATTAACTAAATTCGCATGCGCATTAATATAATTATTTCGCGCAGCACATGACATCAGCATAATCCCCAAACTAACCATTAAAAAAAGTTTCATCATTTTTTTCATTTTCTAATCCTCCTGTTAAATTTTATTTTTAAATTCCTTAATTACCCTGCCCGCTGTAGCTTTAGCGAAGGAGGGTCCTAACTAATTACTTTTTATATTATACACTATCCTCAATTTTTGTCAAGCAAATAAAAAATTTGAAGATAAGTCTTTTAAAACCTTAGCTTGCTAAAATTGCTAGGATTTTGCAAAGCAAAAAATTTTAGCAAGCTCAGAGTAAATTTTCCGCAGGAGAAAATTTACGAGTTTTAAAAGACTTATCTTCAAATTTTAAAAACTAGCGAGAATCAATAAAATAATGTAAAATAAAAACAAAGGGAAGGATGCCGGAGCGGTCGAACGGGCTTGTTTGGAAGACAAGTGTGCGCGCAAGCGTACCCAGGGTTCGAATCCCTGTCCTTCCGCCATCCTACGCCAAGGCTTCGGATGGCAAGCCAAACAAAATTCTTAATTCTATAATAATATGAAAACTCTAATCTCCTGGAAATTTCCAGAACACACAACTCCAAATAGATCAAAAAAATGGTATATCTGGACAACGCTATTTTTTTTAGCCATGCTTTTATACGCAGTTCTAACAGCTAACTTTCTATTTGGTTTGATTATAATAATGCTTGTTATTATAATGTTTATTTTACACAATAAAGAACCTTTAGAAATTGAATTTAAAATTACACAAAATGGGATTGAAATTAACAATGAAAAATATTCTTTTAAAGATTTAGAAAACTTTTGGATAGTTTATGAACCACCGCATGTTAAAAATCTTTATTTTAAATTTAAAGCTTCTTTTAAACCAACTTTAATTATTCCATTGCTTGATAAAAATCCAATTAAAGTTAGAGAAATTCTAAAAGAATATTTGCTTGAAGATTTAGACAAAGAATCAGAATCAAATGTTGAATCCCTTGCTAGAGTTTTTAAGATATGATAAAAAGTAGGGACAGGTTTTAAACCTGTCCACTTGCCCTCGTAGTTCAATGGATAGAACACTGGCTTGCGGAGCCAGCGATATAGGTTCAACTCCTGTCGAGGGCACCAGAGAAAATCAAGATAGTTTTTCTTATGTCATTCCGACTGGCTATTAGGACTTTAGGAATGGAGGAATCCCTTAAACT
>CAZAVD010000043.1:0-6355 GCA_964488715.1 uncultured Gammaproteobacteria bacterium
GTTATCTGTAATTCAAAAAATATTTTTCTAGAACAAAAAATTGTGATAGGCTTTCTAATAGGGGAATATTTGATTTTTTCTTTATTTATAGAGGGGGATAAGATGGTATTTTCTTCACTTCGTTACGAAAATAGTTAAATTTATAACTTAGTTTATTTTTAAGTATATATTATGAGCTTTCGATACAATCCAATTCAAAAATGGGCAATAAAAACTTACAGAAAATTTAGTCCTATACCTGGTTCGCCTTGGACTAAAGGAAAAGTTGATGACATCTGTAAAATTAATTTAGTTCCGCCAGAAACACTAAGATCTTTCTTTGAAGATTGTATTAAAAGACTTCAAAAAATAAAAGGGGAAAATATTGGAGACTATCTTGAATTTGGAGTTTTCAATGGTTCTTCCATCGGAAGCATGTATCTAACTGCAAAAAAACTAAATCTAAAATCAATGAGGTTTTTTGGATTTGATTCTTTTGAAGGACTGCCTCCTGGAACTAATGAGGAACATGATATTTTACAAAAAGGTTTTTATGAATGTTCTTATCCAAAAACAATGGAATGTTTGAGGAGAAGAAAAGTTAATCCAAAAGAAATTGATTGGATTAAAGGAATTTACCAAGAAACATTAAATGATGAAACAATAAAGAAACACGATATCGGAGGATTGGGAATTGTTTTTATTGATTGTGATACATACAGTTCTTCTAAGGCAGTTTTTGATTTTCTTGCTCCATTAGTAACAGAACCCTGCATATTTTGTCTTGATGATTGGAGATTATATGATATGGATATCAAAGGAACTGGCGAGTATAAATCCTTTAATGAATTTTTAGAAAAAAATACTCACATCAAAGCAAAAAGAATAAAATCATATAACAGAAAATCGGAATCTTTCTTAATCATTCCTAGGGTTACTAAAGAAACTAAAAAGTAGATACTATGAAAAAAATCAATGTAGCAATAATTGGAGTAGGGAGTTTTACTAAAGCATTAGTTGAGGGCGTTTCTTTCTACACAAAAAATCCTGATGAAAAAACAGGATTATTGCATCCCAAAATTGGAAATTATAATGTCAAAGATATTAATTTCGTCTGTGCTTTTGATGTGGACGAAAGGAAAGTCGGACAAAAATTACACAAAGCAATTTCTATGGGTATGAATGTAACAAGAGAAATCACAAAACCTATAAAATATGACGCTCTTGTTTATAGAGGTCCGACACTTGACGGAGTTATCAAAGAAATGCAAGGAACTTTTGTTCGTGAAAGCAAAAATTCTCCAGTTGATGTTGCTAAAATTTTAAAAGACACAAAAACTGATGTTGTTGTTAATCTTGTTCCTTCTGGCAGTGATCAAGCAACGCATTTTTATGCAGAAGAGGCTCTAAAAGCAGGTTGCAGTTTTATTAATTGCATCCCAACGCCTTTGGCAACTATTTCAAAATGGAGAAAGAAATTTGAGGATAAAGGTCTTGTGATTTTAGGTGACGATACTAAAAGTCAACTTGGAGCTACAATGCTTAATAGATTTTTGCTTCAACTTATGAAAATGAGAGGAATAAAAGTCACTAAAACACATCAAGAAAATCGCGGAGGAAATGCAGACCATTTCAATTTACTTTATCGATTTGAACATAAAGAAAAATCCAAAAGTTCAACTCTTCAAACTTTTCTAGAAAAGGACGATGCAAAACCTACTGTGGGATTTTCTTATACAGGAGAACCCTCCGGCCATAAAAATGTTAAATTAGAAATAGGTGGGGAAATTTTTGGAAGAACACCAATATCAATAACTGCACTAATTGAAGATGAAATTAGCATAAATGGAGCAGGAACTGTTGTTGATGCAATAAGAATTGCTCAATTTTTGGTTGATAAGAAAAAACAAAAAGAAGCATACAAAGCTTGCCCATTTTTGATGAAAACTCCTCCTGAACATATGACTGATTCAGAAGCTTCAGAAGCATTTAACAAGTTAATCAAGAATTCTAAATAAAGAATTAAAAAATGAAATTCACCCCTAACCCCTCTTTCATTTTTTAATATAGGAAAAAATCAAATTTTAATAACGAAAGCCTATCTAATATATAGAACGAAAAATATTTTTTGAACTTGCTCCGCTTCGCTACGCACCCCGCTGCGCTCTCCTCCTTTCAGTCGTCGGGGCGTATAACAAGGGATATACGGTTCAGCCCTCGGCTCGGGCTTCACCCAAATTTTTCTTCCACTTCGTTCCAGAAAAACTTCGTATATCCCTAACGTTAGCTGAAATAAATAAATTCTTTTCTGCTATCGCAGAAAAATTATTCGGGCAAATTTTATTTTTTTATTATGACAAATCCAGAAGATAAACCAAAAGAAATTTCAAGCATTGAAGTGGAAAAACCGATTCAAACTTCACCAGAAAAGACATCTGCTGAAATACGGCAAGAAAGATTAACTCAGATAGATCAAGAGTTAAGTGGTTTTAATTACCAGCCCAATTCACCTGAAGAGATACAACAAATTCAAAAACAGAGAGAGAAAGAATATCAATCTAAATTAGCAGAACTTGAAACTGGTCTAGAAGCAGGACTTAGCGAAGAAAGCAAAGAAATGATTCATAAAAATATGGTTAATAGTGAGATTGAACAAGCACAAAAAGAAAATGAACGTTTTGATCGCTTGAATATTCAAAAAACGATTCTTAAAAATATTGAGAACAAAGATTTTGGAATGAAAATTTCGCCAACAGAATCTGAAAATCTAACCGAGGATGCATTTGAAAAAGCTTTAGACCAACTCTTAGATGCAGACTTTGATTTACCAAGAAATGAAAGAATAAAACTATTTCGCCAAACGCTTGAATATTATGCAAGCGAACACCCTATAGCTGAAAAACCAGTTTGGCATTCTACAAGTTCATTTTCTTTAAGAAAGGGACTTGAAGAAGGTTTTTCTGGCGGTAAAATTTCTGGCGGAGAAAGTGCTTCAAGCGAATATGTAGGAAAGCCATTATCAATCACTCACCCCGATTACCCAACATCGGAAGATTTCCAAGAAATGTTCGCCAGGCTTTGTGCCAAAGGAAGTGAATCTTTGTCAGTTGACTCGGAAGGACTAACAGGCGATTCGCTTCCAAAAGTTTTTTATGAATCTTTTCTTAAACAATTATCTGAAAAAGATAAAAAAGAACTAATCGCCAAAAGATTAAACTTAGACAGTGGCATAAAGGCAGTTGAGGCTGAAAAGAGCAAAATCTATGATGAGTATGAGAAAAAATACGGCAAAGAAGAAGGCGAAAAATTAACAAAAGAATATTTTGCAACAGACGAGGCTTTAAAACGATTTGACAAAATCAAAGAATCAACGGCGGAAATATCTCCAGACAAAATTACTGATGAGATGATAGCTAAAATGACAAGCCCAAAAGCAATTTCAGCCGCTATTACTGATTTTGAGCAAAGAAGTTATGTGCCACCGGTTGATACTATAGAAAAAGAAGTTCTTCCAACCATTGAAAATCAAGAGTTAAGAGAGGAACTAAGAAACGAGGTGCATGAACCATTTCCCTGCATGATAACATTTGAATTAGCTGGCAAAGAAAAACAAGCGTCTTCTGTTATGAAAAGCGAATCGCCAACACATATACCTTTTGAAGATCATTTCTTTGGCGTATTTACTGCGGAAGACATAAAGGAAATAAGAGTCCCGTTGAATCAAATTCAAAAAACTAGGAAATGGCTAGAGCAGAAAGGGTTATCAGAAGTTAATATTGTGCCGATAGAAGTTTACGAAGTAAAAAGATTGATAGAAGATAATATAAAAAAATAAAATTTGCCCGAATAATGCTCCCCTTCGGCAAGCTCAGGGTCGCGAATTTATTTACATCAGCTAACACGGCGTATGCGGCTCGTGCTTGGCTAACGCCAAATGCTCACCCAAATTTGCTTCGCAAACTTCGTATACACGCGAACGTTATCCAAAATGTCGCTCCACTCCATTTTGGATAATGTGATGTTGAAAAATTTTTTCTAATAATTAAAATTATTTTTATGACTCAAATCACCATCAAACAAGCCCAACAAATCGTTGACGAATGGATAAAAAGTGTAGGCGTACGATATTTTTCTGAAATGACGCAATTAGCGCAATTAACCGAGGAAGTCGGTGAAGTCGCACGAATAGTATCACGAACATACGGCGATCAAAGTTTTAAAAAGTCCGATGAAAAAAATCTGTCAGATGAATTGGCTGATGTACTATTCGTGCTGATCTGTCTTGCCAATCAAACTGGTATTGACTTAACGGATGCGTTTCAAAAAAATATAGATAAAAAAACGAATCGCGATAAGACCCGACATAAAAATAATTTGAAATTAAAGGAATAAAAAATTTTTCAACATCACATAACAGCGTATATCAGGTTCAGAATTTTTTCATTCATTAAATACATTATTGAGTAAAAAAATCCTTCCCCCCAAATGCCGCTGTGGAAATTCAACATTTAATCAGTTAAAAAGATCCAATTAATTATCAATATCAAATGCGTCTATTAAGAGCGGCACTTCTCATATACGCAAACATTATTCGAAATGTCGCTCCACTCCATTTCGAATAAAATAATGGACAAAATAAATGTCTATTTTTTTATTGTCAAAAAAATAGGTAAGTGGTAAAATTAAAATGAAATTATTATTTTCTGTCATTCCGACTGGCTATTAGGACTTTAGGAATGGAGGAATCTCTTAAATATTATTATTCCACATTTAAAAGATCCCTCGGCTCATAACAGCCCTAGTTGTCGCTCGGGATGACAAAAAGAAAAAAATGAATAAACTCTACAAAATAATTATGCTTGGACCGCAAGGATCTGGAAAAGGAACTCAAGCAGAATTATTAGCTAAAAAATTAAATATCCCAAATATTTCAATTGGGCAACTTTTGCGTAATGAAATTGAAAAAAAAACTGAAACTGGAAAACAAGCTCAAAAATATATGAATAAAGGACAGCTTGTTTCAAATTCCATTGCGCATAAATTAGCTAAAAATCGCATAACACAACCAGATTGTGAAAATGGATTTATCTTTGACGGCTTTCCGCGAATTTTAATTCAGGCTAAATTTATTGAAACAGTAACAAATATAACTCATGTAATATTAGTTGACATCTCAGATGAAGAGGCAATTGATCGTTTAACTGGTCGCCGTACTTGCCCAAAATGCGGAAAAATTTATCATATTAAATTTAATGCTCCTAAAAAAGAAGGCATCTGTGATAAATGCGCAGAAAAATTAGAAATCCGTGAAGATGACACTGAACAAGCTATTCGCAAACGATTAAAAATTTATCATGCTGAAACTGAAGAAGTTGTAGAATATTATAAAGAAAAAAATATTTTAATTGAGATTAACGGTGAGCAAAGCATTGAAAAGGTAAAACAAGATATATTTTCTTCTGTCATCCCTGCGAAAGCAGGGATCCATTCTTGTTTATGATTCCAATAAAAACACAATCTGAAATAGAAATTATGCGTCAATGCGGAAAACATTTGGCGCGTATTTTAAATTTACTTGTTAAACAAGTTAAACCAGGAATAAATACTAAAGATTTAGACCAAATTGCTGAAGATGAAATAAAAAAAATAAATGGCTGGCCAGCTTTTAAAGGCTATCGTGGTTTTCCCACAGCCATTTGTTCGTGCATTAACGAAGAAATTGTTCATGCGCCTGCTAAACCAGGACGAGCTTTAAAAGATGGTGATATTTTAAGCATTGATATTGGCTTACGACATCCTATTAAACATGGATTAATCACTGATATGGCAATTACTGTTCCTGTTGGAAAAATTCCTAAATCAACTAAAAAACTTTTAGATATAACTAAAAAATCTTTAGACTTAGCTATTAAAAAAATTAAACCTCAGAGATATCTCGGAGATATCTCGTACACTATTCAAAATTTTGTTGAAAAAAATAAATTTAATGTGGTTTATGAGTTAGTTGGTCACGGTGTTGGACACAAATTACACGAGCCTCCGCAAATTCCTAACTATGGAGAAAAAGGAACTGGACCAATTTTAAAACCAGGAATGACTTTAGCAATTGAGCCAATGGTTGTTGTTGGAGAACCAGAAGTTATTGAAGATTATAAAACTAGTGCATTTAAAACAAAAGACAACTCCTTGGTTGCACATTTTGAACATACTGTTTTAGTTACAGAAAAGGGGAGTGAGATTTTAACAAAGTAAAAAAATTCAAAAATAACAATAATAAAACCTGCTAATTCTGCAGGTAATTTTTATTGACAAAATTCTAGTATTATGCTAATATATGACAATAATAAGTTAATCTGTGGAAAAGATTAATATCCAC
>CAZAVD010000044.1:0-6100 GCA_964488715.1 uncultured Gammaproteobacteria bacterium
TTGGTCTTCTCTGATAGATTCAATATCATCTTTGGTGGCAAAATCTTTTAATTCATCTTTTAAAACTTCTCTAAGTTTATTTTCACCTATTAGATTATTTTGATTTTTATTTTCCATAAAATTGTGGATAAATAATTTATTGACTTTATTATAGCAAATTAATAATACTCTTTCAACAATTCTTTTTTATCAAACTTTATTTTCTGATCAACTGCGCAGACATCTTGACTAAAATCTAAATTTTCTGTATAGCTTTTTTTTAATTCTTGATAAAACACGCCAACTGGAAGTTTATCTGGCTCTAAACTTTTAGCTAAGGCTGATTTTAAATCTTTTGCTGGTTTATTTAATTTATATATTCTTTTTTTATACCATTCAATTGTATTAACTTTATTTAAAGTCACACACTGTTGTAAAATATCAATATGTGAAAAACCTTTATGTTGAATTGCTGATTTTATTAATTGAGTTAAATCTTTTGGTTCAAAAGCTGCGCCCTGTGCCACAAAACTTGCCCTAGCAGTTAAAGCAAGCGCAATTGGATTAATTGGTTGCTTTACTTCACCCCATGGAGTTGTTTTTGTAATATAACCTGTATCAGAAGTTGGCGAAGCTTGACCAGTTGTTAAACTAAAACTACGGTTATTTGCAACAAGATATGTAATATCAGAATTATATCTAGCAGAATGAATAAAATGATTTGTTCCTTCACCATAAGCACCCCCATCGCCAGCAACTGCAATTACAGTTAATTTTGGATTAGCTAATTTTACACCAACTGCAACTGGCAAAGCTCTGCCATGTAAAGAATGAAAACCATAACATTTTATTGTTGAAGCCATATTTCCAATACATCCAATATCATACGAAATTACAACATTATGTGGTTCAATTTCTAATTCAACTAATGCATTTTTTAATGCAGACCAAATACCAAAATTGCCACATCCTGGACACCAAGTTGGTTTATAGTTTGTATTATAAATTGTTGGATCTAATTTTTGCATAAATTTCATTATTCCAAAATGGCCTTGAATCATATTTTAATATTTTATTTTTTATATCAATTCCAGTTTCCTGTCTAATTAATTTTCCTAGCTGTCCTGTTTTATTGTTTTCAACTAAAATTAATTTTTTAAATTTAGATAAAAATTTATCTAAATTTTTTGGTAAAGGCCAAATATATTTAAAATGAATTAAATTAATATTTTTATTATTATTTATTACATCAATACATGCTCCAAAAGTAGACCCCCAAGAAACCAAAGTTATATCTGCGTTTTTTGAACCATAAATTTTTGGTAATGGAATTTCTTTTCTAATTTCTTCTAATTTATTCATTCTCTTATCCATCATTTTTTTACGCATTTCAGAAAGTTCACTAGAAAAACCAACCTCATTATGTTCATCAGAATTGGCCACATATTCACCGCAACGAATTCCATTTTCATGATGCTCAACTCCAGTTACAAAATGTTCGCCTCCATTAAAACCAGGCAAAGTTCTCCAAGATACCCCGTCATTTTCTATTTTATATCTTTTACATAATCCTTTAATTTCTTCTGGTTTTATTTTTTTAATTTCTTTAATAATTTTCCCTTTATTAATTTTTTCAATTTTATTAAATACTTCTTTATTAACTGTAAAAGATGATTCACCTAGATGTTTGTCAGTTAAAACAATTACTGGTGTTTGAAATTTATCAGCTAAATTAAAAGCCTGTTGCACTAAATTAAAAACCTGTTCTGGTGTACCTGGAGTTAAAACAATTTTTGAAAACTCTCCATGTCCAGCATTAATTACATAATTCAAATCACCTTGTTCTGTCCAAGTTGGATTACCAGTGGCTGGACCTGGGCGTTGAACTTCAAAAATTACAATTGGCAGTTCTAACATTCCAGCTAAAGACAATCCTTCATTCATTAAAGCAAAGCCTCCACCAGAAGTTCCGGTTGCTGATCGCGCGCCTGCAAATGATGCACCCAAAGCCACATGAATCCCTGCAATTTCATCTTCTGGTTGATGTATTAGCATCCCAGTTTCTTTTTGTTTTGCTTCTAAAATATGTAAAATATCTGTTGATGGTGTCATTGGGTAAGCTACATAAGCTTGACAATTTGAGGCTATTGCGGCTAATGCTGTTACTTGATTGCCAGTCATTAATAAATTGTCATTTTTTGAATTCCTGTTTGAGAAATTGAGAAATTGAGAAATTGAGGATTCCTTAATTTCTTCATTTCTTAATTTCTTAATTTTTTCATATCCCAATCTAGCTGCTTTTATATTCTTGTCTGCAACTCCTTTTTTATCACCAAATTCTTGTTTTAAAATATTATTAAATTCATCTAATCTTAAATTTAAAATTCCTAATAATGCGCCAACTGCTACAGTATTTTTCATAATTTCTCCACCAACTTTTTTTGCTAACTCTGCAAATGGTACAGAAATAAATTTAATTCCTTTTTGTTCTGGAATTTTGCCAAAATTTTCATCATATAAAATTATTCCATTTTTATTTAAATTTTTAGATTCAACATCAATTGATTTTTTATCTAATGCAATTAAAATATCGCATTTTTCACTAGACGAATTTACTGATTTGTCTAAAATATCAACTTGATAAGTATTATGTCCGCCACGAATTAATGATGGATATTCTGTATATGCAAAAACATTCAAGCCTTGTCGCATGAATATTTTTGCCAGCATGATTCCAGTTACTTTAATTCCAAATCCTGCTGGTCCTGTGATTTTTATTGAAAGTCTTTGCATGATTAGCTTAAACTAATTTTAATTAATTCTTTTCTAATTATTTCATTTTCAACTTTAAATCCTTTAGTGTAAATAACTTTTTCTGAATAATCAATGTCTTTAAAATATGCTAATTGTGTTCTAAGCATTTTTTGATTAAATTCAGATTTAAAAATTTGTTTAGTTTTTTTAATAATTTTATCAATTGAATAAAAATTCTTAGTCACAAAATATAAGTCAATATAATCTTTCCATTTGGCTCTTCTGCCTAAAGCATAAGCTTTCATAGCAGATAAAGTTAAAAGGTCTGGTATTTTAATAATATCTTCAAATTTTTTAGAAAAAATAATTTTAAAAGGATAATAAAAAAAAGTAAATTTTACATTATCAATCAAAATAGTATATTCACCTTCCTGATCATAAAAAACATGACTAATTTTTTTATTATTTTCTAGAATCTTTTTTCTAATCTGCGCATTACTAAATTTTTTATTTGTAAATAAATCAAAATCAATTGATTGCCGATGTCCAATTTGCAGAGCAATTGCTGTTCCGCCAACTAAACCAAAATCTTTTGAAAAAGATTTTATTAATGGCAACAATTTTAATTGTTCAGTTGTTAAAATCTCTTTACGCATATTTATTAAAATATAAAGTAAAATAGTGTTTTACTTCTGGTCGATAATTGCACCTTTTTTGTTTAGATTTTTTTCTAAATATTTGAGCTGTTTTTTTTATACCTAAAATTTTAATTATTTTTTTAAAGTCTTCCCAATTTCCATAATTTAAAACAGCTTCAACAATTGCTTCATTGCTAAGCTTATCATAATTTTTAGTTGACCAAACCAAATGCGGTCGTTTTTTGATAAATGATTGCAATGTCATATATTTATTATACATCAAATTTTTACGCTTGACAAATAAAAATCAGAGTCTGTTTTAGACTCTGATTGGGGATTATTTATTTTTTTATTCTGGTTTTATCCATAAATGTGATCTTTTATTTGCATCAATAGAACCTTTTTCATCACCCCCAAATTCTTCAAATCCTTCTTTTTGTAGAGCAAGCATAAAATCCATTCCACTGTCATAATGGTAAGTGGTTTTGCCTGGTGGTGTTACTCTATATATTTCATGAGCAATAAAACGAATATAATCTTGTCCTTTTTTGTCAGACGGCATAACCTCTCGCGATAAAGTAGCTGAACTAACAACGGCGCAAGATTCTTTATCTAATTTTAATAAATATTTTAAAATATCAGATTTAACCGATTCAATTTCGAAATCTGCTGTATAATCATTTTTGATGAATTTTAAATATTTCTCTGTTGGTGGTTCAAGATCAACAGCAATGTACTTTTTTGCTCGGCAATTGCTAACACCGTGTATCATTCCTCTTGGTTGTCTACCTGAGCCGATATCAACAACTGTCATGCCCTCACTTGAATCAAGTTCAAATAAAAAACTATCCTTGTTTTCCATAAAATCATCAGACTTAATCATCATTGCAAGACCGGCTGCGGCGCTAATCCCTTCTCCATTAAAACCTATCCCTGAAGCAGAACCAATTTCACTAAATTTATAAGCATTATCTTTTACATGACCAATGCATTCCTGTCTATAATTTTCAACCAATTCCATTTCTTCATCTGTTAATTTTTGTTTATCAAAATATTTATCTAAAGTTGCATTTAAATTTAAATCTTGTTTTTCTATTTTATTAGAAATTTTTGATTCGTTTAGCATAATTTTATTTACTGGATCGCGAGTGCTCGGGATGACAATCTAATTCGGCTGGATGACACTAATCCACCAAAGTACTTGTATCCCCTAGCTCTTGTCCTAATTCTTTAGCTTTAAGAACTCTACGCATTATTTTTCCACTTCTTGTTTTAGGAAGTTTTTCCACAAATTCTATTTCTTTAATCACTGCAATTGGGCCCAATTCTTTGCGCACTTGCATTTTTAAATCATCTTGTAATTTATTATTAATCTTAATATTTTTCTTTAAAATCACAAAACATTTTGCAACCTCGCCTTTAATTTCATCTGGCACGCCAATAACTGCAGATTCAGCCACTGCTCTATGAGCCACTAACGCGCTTTCCATTTCTGCTGTGCCAATGCGATGCCCTGCAATTTTTAACACATCATCAGAACGACCTTGCACCCAAATATATCCATCTTTATCTTTAGCAGCAATGTCACCTGTAAAGTAATATTTTTTATATTGAGACCAATAAGTCTTAATATATCTTTTAGGATTATTAAAAATAGTGCGAATCATTGATGGCCAAGGATTTTTAATTACCAAATATCCACCTTTACCAATTTTAACTGGATTGCCCTTTTTATCTAACACATCTGCTTGAATTCCTGGAAAAGGTTTTGTGGCTGAACCTGGTTTTAATACAGCTGATGGCAATGGCGTAATCATAAACGCGCCAGTTTCTGTCTGCCACCAAGTATCCATAATTGGACAACGATTTCCACCAACTATTTTATAATACCATTTCCAAGCTTCGGGATTTATTGGCTCGCCAACTGAACCTAAAATTTTCAAAGATTTTAAATTATGTTTTTTAACTGGTTTATCGCCATAACGCATCATTGCGCGAATTAAAGTAGGGGCAGTATAAAATTTTGTAACTTTATATTTTTCAATCATTGACCAAATCCTATCTTTTTTTGGATAATCTGGAACACCGTCAAACATAACTGAAGTAGCACCTAAAATTAATGGTGCATATATAATGTATGAGTGCCCAGTAATCCAACCTGGATCTGCTGTGCACCAATAAATATCATCATCTTTGATATTAAACACCCAAGACAAAGTTTTTGAAATTCCAACTTGATAACCCCCATGAGCATGAATTACTCCTTTTGGTTTTGATGTTGTACCTGAAGTATAAAGAACAAAAACAGGATCTTCTGCATTCATTTTTTCTGTTTCACATTTTGAACTTTGATTTTTTATTACATCATGAAACCAAACTTGTTTTTTATTTAATTTTATTTCTTCTTTAGTATTTTTTACTACTATTACTTTTTTAATTGATGGGGCTTTTAATTTCATTGCATCATCAGTAATTTTTTTTAAAGCAATAAATTTTCCTCTACGATAACTTCCATCTACTGTGATTAAGATTTTTGCTTTTGCATCTTTAATACGATTATTTAATGCACCAGCTGAAAAACCAGCATAAACCACAGAATGTATTGCGCCAATTTTTGCGCAACTTAACATTGCAATTGCAATTTCAGGGATATTTGGCATATAAATTGCAACTCTGTCTCCTTTTTTTACATTTAGACTTTTTAATGCATTAGCAAATTTACAAACTTG
>CAZAVD010000045.1:0-5572 GCA_964488715.1 uncultured Gammaproteobacteria bacterium
CTATCAAATAAAATTAAACTATTGTTATGTCTATTAATGCCATATAAAATCCCTTGATCTGAAGTTAATTCTGCTGAAATAAATGGAAAAGATGAAGCACATGGAGAAGATTGCATATTAAAACTTACACCTAATTCATCATTTGCCAAAGGTAAAGTTGAATTAAAACCCTGCTCTGTTTGCCAAATAGCCCTGCGAGTATAAACCATTTTTGTTCCAATTAAATCTTCAATTATCCGCGTTAATTTGTTTAATTCATCTTTATCATCTGCATATAAAGTTATATAAAGACCAAACTGAAAAAATTTTTCAACTCCTTGGGTTAAGTCATCCCGTAATTGTTCAATATCTCGTAAAGCAGTTTCACGCATTGGATCTCGCGGCGCTCCTTTTTCTGTGTCAGTCATTAACTGAGCTTCTAAAACACCAACTTTATTCCTTAACTGTTTTAAAATTATTTTTGAATCTATAGGATAAAAATACATTGCAACATCCATTGTAGCGGCATAATCAATAATTGGCTCAAACCATCCTACATTAATATATCGCGGATAAGCTGTTACAAATAAAGTCCGCGACCATTTGCCATTTAATTCTAAATGATCTGGTGTTACCTTGATTGATGCTGGCGCAATTAAATCTTTAATTGTTGCTGTACCTTGACGATAAATTCTTTCAGCTTCAATTTTTTCTCGCTGTTTTTCAACTTTAGATTGCTCAAAAGCAAGCTTTTCAGAATCTGTAGCTTGAGGAGGAAGACCGTTATCTGTTTTAATTTTTTTGTTAGAGTTAAACATAAGTTATTCAATTTCTAAATTATAAATTACAATTTCTAATAAATGTCTAATATCTAAATTAATAATTTTTTAAATAATTAGGCATTAGACATTCTTAATTTTATTGGAAATTAGAAATTATAATTTAGAAATTTAAACAATATTTCATAGCTAGTATTTTGATTATCAAAATAAATTTATTCAATTCTCAACTTATCAACTTCAGTCATTCTCTGTTGTTCAGAAACTTCTGGGTTGTATGTATTATAATATAATTCAATTAAAGCCTGGGTATCTAATATTACAGAATTTAAACCAACACCATTTAATCCAGACATAACAGTTTCAATTCGTTTGTCTAACTCTGTTTTTAATTGTTGAAATTTTTTTTCTTTCAAAGTTATAGTCAATAAAGGAGAAAAAACACCAGATAATTTAGCGCCAAAACCTTTGCGTTTATCAGCTCCTGGAACATATGGAACAACTACATAAAATTTCTTTGACATAATTTCACCTAAATCTACTAGTTCTGTAATAAATTGTTTATACTCTGCGGTTTGCATTCTTAATAATTCATTTTCTTGTTTTTTTTCAACATCTTCTAAACTATGCAAATATTTATCAATATTAAGTTTTCTAGATTGGATTAATATTTCTAAGGGATGATCTAGATAATTTAAAAAACTAACATAAGATTGAATAGATGCATTTTGTTCTTCTTCTGATTTTAAAGCAAAATTTATTGAAGAAACCAAAATTACTGCGCGCAAACTTCCATCACGCATTATAACTGTGTTTTCCCTAATTTCAGCAATATCTAAATGATGCTGAACAGAAGGTTTTGTATTTTTCTTTTTTATTCCACTCATAATTGTTCTCCTTTATATTTCCCATGTGTATCTACTATTAATGATAATTCTGCTAATCTTGATGCTGTTGCTATTTTTTTTCGTTCAACTTTTTCAATTTTAATTTTTGGGGACTTTTTCATTAATTGTTGTAACTCATCTTCTGTTAATTCTTTGCTCCACACCCGTAAACTTGGCCGTTTAAAACTCATTAATAAATTTAATAAAAATTCATGAAATGGAGCTCCATTAACTTTAAAAAAACCAAATAAAAATACTATAACAGCAACCATAAATGAGATAAATATAAAAAATGGGATATCACCAAAACGAAAAGCTAAAAAAATTGTAATACCACCACCTAACATTAAAATAAACTGGTGCACAGTAATTGGACCTAAAATTTTATCTTTAACATCAATAAATTGTGGAACTATAAATCGCTGCATACATGTTTCTCCCCTCCTTTTCAAGGAGGGGTTGGGGGTGGTTAATAATTTAGTTGTTCACTCAAATCACCAATTGCATCAAACTCCGCTTGAGTTAATGTACCTGAATTTTTTATAACATCATTAATTGGTTTTCCTTGCTCAATACTTGTATTACCTAAACTTAAATAATTCTGATAAACAGGTGACAAACGCCAAGCTTGTACGCCTTTAGATTTTTTATCATATGACTCATCAGCTAATAATTCAATTTTATTTTTAATTTTATTTAATGCTTCTTTAGAGCTTGCGCCTAATTTTCTAAAATCATTCAAACTAATATTGGCTAATTCTTCAATTGGACCCATTAATTTTTTTGTTGATTGCATTTTTGTTGGCTCCTGGCTGTGCCTGGAGCCTTCTTGTTCAGACTTCACATTATAAACTTTTTTATTTACTATATCTTGACTTGCATTTATTACTTTTCCAGGAATTTTTTTAGTAATTGTTGGCTCCTGGCTGTGCATGGAGCCTTCTTGCCTGCCCGCCGTAGCCTTAGCGAAGGAGGGTTTCGACTTCACATTATGGCTCCATGCAGGAGCAATGGAGCCAACATTATCATTCGCATCGCTATCTAATAATTCTTTTTCAGCTTTTTCTAATCCTTCTTGCATTTTTATTCTTTTAACTTCAATTAATTTTAAAACCTTACGCACATATTCATCATTTAAACCAACCCCGCCTAATTCAACTGGACGAACTAAAACTTCTTTAGTTTCTAGTAAATCTCTTACCCCACGCAATCGCGAATCAATTACTCTTTTTAACCGTGAAGCAACACTTTCACTAATATTTAAATCGCTTTGTTTAATAATAGCATCAATTACATATTCTAAAATAGTTTGTTCTTTTTTGCGTTGTTGAGCTTGCTGACCATTTTTAAACTGCATTGCTTCTTCTTCATCTTCACGGTGAAAATAAAATGCCGGCATACCTTTAGTTGGTTCTATTTTTTTTGTTGGCTCCTGGATGTGCCTAGAGCCTTCTTGTTCTTTTATTTTATTTTCCTTTTTCTCCTGCATACCCAATCCAACAGTCGTCAATTGACCTTGTTTATTCTTGATTAGAATTTGATTATCGCTATTTATCATTTATATTTATTATACCATATATCACACTGATTCACACAGATATGAACACTGATCTACACAGATAATTTTAAAAACGGTTTTTTGTCATTAGTATATATTATTCTTTTAATATAAAGCTGTGGTGTTGAAAAATTAACTAACAAACCAAGTTCATATTTACTATTTCTTAAATAAAAATATAGTTGTTTTTCATCTTGAATAGAAGTAAAGCGTGAAGATTTTAGTTCAATAATAATTTTATCTTCAACTAATAAATCTGGTCTGTAAACTCCAACTTTTTTATTTGTTTGAGTTGAATAAATGTTGATTATTGGCTGTTTAACGATTTTATAATTTTTACTAGTTAAATATTCAAATACTAAATTTTCATAAATTTTTTCTTTTTGTCCTGGTCCATATTGATTTCTGATTTCAAAAATAATACCTCTAATAGCAAAAGTTAAATCTTTGTAAAGAAAATTATTGTGTTTATATGCATCTGTGCTAATCTGTGTTCCCATCTGTGTAGATCTGCGTGAAAGCGTAGTTAATTATAAAATTTTAGAAAAAGCAATTCACGCCCAAACAAAACTATTTGTGGATTCTTCTCCATAAGCCATTTCTGAAAATTCTTTTTCTCCAGCTTGGCTGCACAACATTGCCAGTCCTACACCAATCATAGCTGATTCTTGTTCTGAAAAATTTAATCTTTTTTGTAAAATAAATTGTAAAAAGTCTATAATATATTCTGGTTTGCTTGGGTTTTGTAAAAATTCTTGTTTAATTTTTTTATCTGTATGTCGTTCTAAATACGCGCTAAAAAATTCAATAAATCTTTCGTCGTTTTTAAAATTTTCACCTAGTTTTCCTTGTTCACAAATTAAACGTAAAAATACAACTACTTTAATTTTATCCCCAGCATTAATTGCAGAATAAAATTCATCCTTTACTTTTGTTGGTTCAATGTTGGACATTGAACCTTTTTGTTCCTGCGCTGCCAATATATTCTGAAAAACAGATGAGGAAGTAAAATTATTATATTGTTCTGTTAGGTTTTGGTAAGTGCCTGATTTTTCTTTATTTGGATCATTCGTATCATTCGCATGTTTATTCGCATCATTCGCATCGCTTCTTTTTTCCTCATACAACTCCTGTAATTCGTCGTAAATATTACCATAAACTTTATCAAATAATTCTTCGTCAATATCCATTGCTTTCTCAATCTCAATACTCAACCAATCACTCATATATTCTGCTAAATCATCTATATCAAACTCGCCTTTTCTAACTAAATCAAAGACATTTAAAAAACCTTGCTTTTGTTTTTCTTGAATAAAAAATTTATTTACTAAATCATTAAGATTTTTTTTAATCTCTTCTTTTTCAAAATATTCTTGAATTTTTTGCTGTAAATTATCCATAAATTATTTAGCGTTTACTTGGCTAAGTAAAACATTTGCCTTGTCTATAAAAACTTTTAATTCAGCTGGACTAGCTTGATCTATTTTTTTAGCATCATTAAATAAACCTGTTAAATCTGAATTAAATTCTGTATTATCTGTATTCCATTTTTTAGAATGTTTTTTTGCTCTATTTATATATTTTTTAATCTTTTTAGCTTCTTTTTTTCTATCCTTTACTGTCATATCCTTTGACTGCAAATCACCAACAGATTTAACAGCTGACCCAAGACCTCTTCTATTTATATTTCTATTTTGTACTCTTTTACTTTGAGAAACAGCTACATTTTTTCCTCTTCTGGCAAGATTAATTCTACCTTCTTCCTCTTGTCCTTCAGCTCTTTGGGCATCAAGTAGCATTGTGTCAGCTCTATTTTCAATATCTTTTCTAAATTTATCTTGTTCTTCTGAAGACAAAGTATTGTAATTAGCGATATTAAAACTTGATGTTGTGTCATACAAATTTTGCATATTTTTACCTAATTGGGAATTTTCATAAAGTTCAACATAAGTATAGGGATTGCCCGTTGTAGGATCAACAACATCAGAATTTCCTTTTTTATTGGCTTGTTGTAATAATTTTGACTCAACTTTTTTTTGATATTTATTAACACTATTTACAAAATTACTAATATTTGAATCCCCTCTATTTTCATTAGCCATCTTATACATGTCTGTTTGTATTTTATTATTATTTATTAAAGGCAATACAACATCTTGATCAACTTTTTGATCATCTGTTTTTAACTTTTCACTCTCAATACCATGCATTCTTACATCTCTTGATTTTTTAGCTTTACCTTGTTTAAATTTAGTAGAAACTTCTGTTAACTTAGTTGGATCTAAAGTATCTTGGTATTCCTTATGTCCATCATCAACTTCTTGTTTAGCAGCTCCTGTCAAGCTAGTATATTGGCTATGACTTTGTGT
>CAZAVD010000046.1:0-5564 GCA_964488715.1 uncultured Gammaproteobacteria bacterium
ACTGGACGAGGAACCACAGCATCTTTTCTAACTTGATTTATTATTGAACCAGTTTTAGTATCTACAAGAGAAACTGCTGCTTTTTCTGCCTCCTCTTCATAACCTTTAAAAATATAATTTCCACTTTCATCTTTTGCCCATTTTTGCTCTGAAATTGGACGAGCATATTCACCAGTATGTACAACAACTGCACTACCTTCCCCAACTTCTGCAGCAAAATTTATAGCTTTTTTAATTTCGTCAACTTCCCTTTTTCTTGTTTCATCGCTAAATCCTTGCTGTTGTCCACCAAAACCAGACATATTTCCAATCTGGGTTGGACTATGAATAGAAGCAATATTAATTTCATTTGCCCTTGCCATCTCTCTTAACTCTTGCCTTGCTTCTTTTCCATAAACTTCTGCACCTACTGCCTTATCAGAACCTTCCATCTGAGTTGCTAATTCAACTTCCTTTACACCGGCCCTAATTGCTGCCTGCATAGTTTGCCTAAAACTACCACCAACTCTGCTTCCTTCAGTTACAGTCATTCCAATATCCCCTGTGCTAATAATAGGTCTTTCTATATCCTTTTGAACATTAGAATTAGAAGAATAATATCCTCCACTTGCATCACTATAATAATTATCTCCAGCCATTATCTTCCTTGCCTCATGTAATTAATAATTTGTTTAGATGCGCTAATTATATTTGAAACTGCTTCACTTTTAATTTCATAAGCCCCTTTATGGATATCCTCTGACTTATATTGTACAGCATAATTAAAATCATTAACAGCATTTTGTTGTTCAGAAGTCATTTGCCCAGTTTGTTTAACAGTTTGATAAATATCCTTAACTTTATCGTATAATTCAGAAACCGGTTCTTTGCTTAATCCAACACTATATTGTGTATGTTGTTCTATTTCTTCCTTAGAAAATTTTAATTCTTCTTTGCCAACCTTGCTTTCTAAATCTTCTTCATCAGTAAGTTTTTTAACGCCGCCATCATCAGCATGAGAAACTTCACCTTGTTCAATAATCTCCTGCTCTTTTTGTATCTCGTCAACAGACTTTTTAATCAATTCTTCGGCTTCTTCTATCTCTTTCTTTCTTTTCTCTTCTAATTCTTTTAATTTCTCTATTCTTTCCTTAGGAGATAACTTTTTTATTTCTTCAATTTCTTCCATAATAACTACCAAGCAACAATTCCATGTGCTTTTTTAAAATTTTTATAAATCACCCAAGCCGTTCCAGTTGAACTTGCTTTTGCACCAAGAAATTCTTCGCTTATTTCTATCTTACTTCTTTTAGGTTTTTTGTCTTCCTTTCCCTTACCTTCAAAAATACCTAAATCAAACAAACTTCCAAACAATTCTGAAAATCCCCCCACTACACTTAAAAAAGGGCCTTGTCGATTTATTTTCTGTTCAACTTTTTTCTCTTCTTCATCAGGAAGTAAATTTTTTTCCCCAGCCTCTGTTAAATAATTTCTCAATTCATCCCCCAATGCATCCATAGCGTCCTTAACAGATGTATTCACAAAACCAAGTAATTCTAGATTCTCATCTTCTTTCATTTTTTTAAAATTATCAACATCTTGTTTTGTCCATGCATAAGCCCTTACATTCATAATCATTTTCCCAATATGAATTGGCCCCTTCTGGTAATACTCTTGTCCATGGACATCCATCCTAGGCCTAGTTCTAAACCAAAAAGTAAACAGAACACATGGTGCATATTTACCATCTTTAGGTTTTCCCTGCATTGCTAAAAATTCAATCTCACTTATTGAAGCATCAAAAGAAGAAACCATTTCTGGCTCATATTCTCTATTTTTTTGCCTCATTTGCATTCTCCTTATATTCATTAAATAAGGTTTTGCCCAATTTGAATACATATTAATAACACTCCAATGTTGTCTCAAATATTTAAGGGTAAAATTTCTTCTTGTTTTTAATTCCTTATGAGTATTTTCTTTCCAAACTAAATATGTTTTTAATTTTCTCATTAAAACTTCCTTAACTTTCCTATTAAAATCTAAATTTTTAACATATTCACTTACTTCATTAGATTTCATCATAGGTTTTGCAGCAAAAAACAAATCTGGAAGTGTAGAAAACTGCAAATCTCTTGCCATCCCATAAACAGAAGCAGGATTTTTTGCGCCGCCTTCAACCAAATCAACCCAGTAACCTTTTAATGCGATATCTGAAGCATGGTCTCCATCATAACTTTTAATATAAAGTTCCATCCTTTCATCTATCACTCTCAATTCCCTAACAACTTGAAATAATTCCTTAACCATCTTACCAATAATTGCTAAAAAATTACTCGCCTTATCTTGTGCTAAACCTAATCTTGATTGAGCTGAACTAAATAAAGCAGATTGCTCGGATGCAGAAAAAATATCTATAATTTTAAGTATATGATTATATGCGGCAACTGGCCCATGTTTTAAAAAATTAACAATCCAATAATATGGCTCTTCTAAATTTAAATTCGCTTTGCAAAATAATAATTTATATCTTGATAATGGTTGAGGATATCCAGTTGTTTCGAAACTGCCGGATGCCTCTTCAAAAACTTCCTCATTTTCAAAATATTTTGTTACTTCTACCATCTTTTAATTATATGCCCTTTTACTTTTTAAATATTTACCTTATTTTTTCATTTTTTTATAATTTTGTCATAAATTTACTTTTTTCTATACAACAACAAAGCAAACCCAATTGAATGTATAATTTTTGAATTTGTTTTATCTGCCACATCTTGAAATAATTTTTTTTTGTCTTTATCTTTCAAAGATATGCTAGAAAATTTAATTTTTACCAACTCATTCTTCCTCAGCTGAGTATCGATCTCTTCTATAATACTACGAATAACTCCTTGTTTTCCGACTTGCACCTTAGCGCTCATCGAACCAAATTTTGCCCTCATCTTTTTCTCAATTTGCATAGTCTAATCTCCCCCTTCTTAATCT
Organism: uncultured Gammaproteobacteria bacterium; assembly: GCA_964488715.1. Lineage (GTDB taxonomy): Bacteria > Patescibacteriota > Patescibacteriia > UBA2196 > UBA2196 > CAYNCE01. The sequence goes on from CAZAVD010000046.1 coordinate 2,962, forward strand.
TAATTGTTTAATATGTTCTTTTCTAACTGTGCTTAAAATCATTTTATTTTTATTTAAATCATGCATTAACAAAGAAACATATTCCCCCCCAAGAAGATGTGGAAGTATCACATAATCTGCACCCAATTCATATAAATTTAATGCATGTTCAATTTTATCAGCAGTTAAAATTATTCTTAGCTTGCTTTTTTTATCTTCTTTATATTTTTTAATTTTTTCAAATAAACTTTTATTGTATTTAAATATTGGAACTGTGGATATCACAATTTCTGCCTCTTCAAAATTTATCCTACTTATAGTTTCTAAATTTCCAATATCTCCATATAAACATGGTTGTCTTTTATTTATAAAATATTTAATTACTTCGGGATTATAATCAATAATTAAAACATTCTTTTTTAATTTTTTTAAAGAATTAATTATGCTTGAACCTACTCTATTTACCCCAATTAAGATGGCCTTATATTTTTTCTGTTTTGGCAAATATTCATATTGTTTATTTTTTGAATTTTTATGATGTAACCTGAAAAAAAGGGGAGATACAAAAGAATAAAGTTCTCCCTTGTACTCTATAAAATATGAAGATATCGACATGGTCACAACTGCCAACAATAATATCATTGAATAAGTGCTCTTAGAAATATGTCCCAATTCTGAACCATATAAAATAATAATTAATGAAAATTCGCTAATTTGTGCTAATGAAATTGAAGAAAAGAAAGACACACTTTTGGTATAATTAAAAAGGGTAACAATAAGCCAAATGATAAATGGTTTAAACAGAATTACAAAAGCTAATAAAATTAAAAAAGAGCCCATAAATGCCCCATTGATATTTATAAAAAATTTCAATCCCAGAGATACAAAAAATAAAATTACAAAGAAATTTCTTAAAGAATTCATCCTTCCAATTATTTCTATATTATAAGGTAAATTTGCCAAGGTAATTCCTGCAATAAATGCTCCAATTGCAATAGAAAATCCAAATCCCAATGCAAATAATGAAAAAATAAAACATATAGATAATGCACTTAATAATAATAATTCATTGCTTTTTGCAGAAACTCTAAATATGCCTGGAAAAATAAACTTCCCTGCTAAAATAGCGATGCCAACTAAAATAAAAATTTTCAAAAAACCCATTCCTATCAAAGTCAAAGAAAATTCTCCAATTGAAGATAAAAAAGATAACATTAAAACAGCAAAAAAATCCTGAATTAATAAAAATCCTAAAATGATCCTTCCATGAAGGGAAGATATTTCATTTCTGTCCACTAATAATTTAACCACAACAATAGTACTACTAAATGCAAGAATCGCAGCAATATACAGTGATTCAACTAATACAAATCCCAATGCAAGTGAAAGTGCAAACCCCGCAACAAATATAACAAATACTTGAATAGTCCCACCAATTGTTGCCACTTTGCCTATCTCTTTTAATTTTTTTAGATTTAATTCCAATCCTGCTACAAACAAAAGCAATGCAATTCCAAGTTCTGCTAAAAATGAGATCACCCCAGGATTTTGAATAAATAAAGCTGTAATATCTAGGGTAAATTTGTTTGAAAAAAATGTAATCAAACCATATTTTTGAGCTAAATTATATCCAAATGGGCCAATTAATAATCCAGCTAAAACATAAAAAGGTATCTTGGGTTGTTTCAATGCCCTTGCAAGAAATCCTAAAATTGATGCAACTATAAAAACCATGGCAAGATTAACAAAAATATTACTTACCATTCTTTAAAACCCCTTGATTTTAAAAATCAAATAATAAAATCCTTTTAATACTATATCAAACCTCTTTTTCATACCAAAAAGATAAACTTATAGGTATATAAATTTATCTACCACTTTAAAGCAAAAATAATAAATATATCTACAAACACACTAATCAAATGTACTCAAAAATAGAAAAAAATATTTTTTCAGTTTTGCTAATTTTTTCAATTATAATAATAATTTTAACAAGTTCTTTACTAATAACAATATTTGATAAAAAATTTTACTTAAATTTTGAAAAAGAAAAAAACAACCAATCCAAGCAAGAACACGTGGAAAACTTACTAAATTATTTTCAAAATAATAATAAATATATTCAAGACAATTCTTTCAATCAAAGAGAAATTTCACATTTATATGATGTAAAAAACTTAATACAAAAAACTTATTCAACATTATTATTTTTCCTAATCCTTTCGATTTCTTTATTGTTTTATTTATTCAAAACAAAGAACATAAAAATTATTACAAATTCTCTAATATATGGCGGAACAATTTCATTAGGAATTATTATTCTGATAATAATTTTATTTTCCAATTTTAATTTTGCATTTAATGAGTTTCATACTTTCTTTTTTAAATCTGGAACATGGTTATTCAACCAACAAGATTTACTTATCCAACTATTCCCCATAACTTTCTTTAAAAAAATCTTAACTAGAATTTTAATAACCAGCTCACTAACCTCCCTAGTCCTAATCGCCGTCGGAATCAAATCAAAAAACAAACTTTAAAGATTTCTCAACCTACCATAGTTATGGAGTTATCCATAGAAATCTTTTTATCAATAAAGATTTCTCAACCTACCATAGTTATGG
>CAZAVD010000047.1:0-5299 GCA_964488715.1 uncultured Gammaproteobacteria bacterium
ATTTGGTTTTCCTTTGCCAAATATTTTAATTATTGGTTGATAATTATTTTCTTTCATATATTTATTATACATTAAAAAAATAAATAAAAAATCCCGATTGTTTTTAAACCGGGATTAAAACTTTTGTTTTTGGTATAGGTTGTGATATGTGCTTTTGTTTTTAATTAATTCTTGATGATTTCCCTGCTCAACTAATTTACCTTGATCAAAAACTAAAATTTTATCAGCATGAGTAATAGTTGAAAGTCTGTGGGCAATTATAAAAGTTGTTCTTCCTGAAATTAATCTTTTTAAAGCTTCTTGCACTAACTTTTCTGAAACAGAATCAAGAGCAGAAGTAGCTTCATCTAAAATTAAAATTCTTGGGTTACGCAAAATTGCTCTAGCAATTGCAATGCGCTGTTTTTGCCCAGTTGATAATTTAATGCCTCGCTCTCCTACTTTTTGATAAAGCTTTTTAGGAAACTTGCTTACAAATTCCCAAGCATTTGCTGCGCGCAAAGCATTTTCAATTTCAGTATCAGAAACACGCGATTTTGCATAAGCTAAATTCTTGCGAAGTGTGTCATTAAATAAAGAAATTTCCTGTGGAACAATTGCAATTTGTTCACGCAAAAAAGATAAATTCAAATGATTAATATCTTGATTATCTAAAAAAATTCTGCCATGATCTGGATGATAATATCTAGAAATTAAACTTAATAAAGTTGTTTTTCCAGTTCCAGATTCACCAACTAAAGCCACGACTTGTCCAGATTGAATATCAAAACTAATATTGCGTAAAACTTTATGATGTTTTTTATCATAAGAAAATGTAATATTTTTAAATTCAATTGCGCCTTTAATTTCTTTTAAAACTTTGCCTTTATCATATAGTTCTGTATCAATGTCATAAAGTTTAATTGCTCTGCCAATAGTTACTAACCCTCTTTGAACTTGGCGATAATTATTAGCTAATTGATTAAAAGGCCTAAAGACTAAATTTATGTAGCCAACAAAAGTTACTAATACACCTGCTGTTATTTGTCCAAGTGTTAAGAAATATAAAGCTAAGCCAAAAATTATTACAAAGGAAAACCCTTGAATATTATTTTGCCATGCGCTTAAATTACGCCAAGTTTTAAAAAATATAACCATTTTATTAGCAAAACTATTTAAACGCATATTGGTTAATCTTTTTTCTTCATCTTCCCGTACATGTGATTTTACGACCTGAATATTATTAGCTGTATCATATATATACCCACGCGCTTTTTCCCATCCTTTGTTAATAATTTTTTGAGCTTTTATAATTGGTTTAGTTTTATAAACCGTGGCAATTGCATAAAAAGTTAAAGTAAGAACAGCCACTAATGTCAGCCTCCACTCCACTGTGAACATTAAAATTATTGCAACTAAGGCAGTTAAAAAACTCGGCATAAGAAAAAATAAAGTATTCCCAATAATATGTGATAAATGATCTGCTGCTCTATCTAATCTGCTAATTTGTTCACCTGTTTTTTTGTCTTTATGAAATTTAATAGGCAATTGAAGAAAATGCGCATATAAATCACTCATAAATAATTGATAACTCTTTTCTCCTAAACTACTTCCCTGAAAATGGACAAAACGCATCATCCAGTTTAATAAACTAATTATAACTAACCATACAAAAAGAATAAATAAAATAAAATTCAAATCCGGATTTGGGGCAACTGCTTCATCAACTAATTTTCCATAAACCAAAGGAATAAAAGCTGAAATCACAGAAGAAAATGTAGCTAAAAAAACACACCACCACACCATTTTTTTGTGCGGTTTTAAATACTTCCAAAGCAATTTTATTAAGTCTTTAAATTTCATAAAGAATTATATTCCAATTTTCCAAACACCTTTTTCCCTAAAAGCAGGGATGGTTTGTCTTTTTGCTTTATTCAAAACTACTGGCGCTGGTTGATCTATTTTTTCAGCATATTTAACTAGCTTAATAATTTTCTTGCCTTTTAAATAAGTAATTCTTTTGTGCATAGACTCCATTAAAGCTAAATTAATTATTTTTTCCATTAAGCTTGTTTTTTCATTTTCCCTATACTCACCAAAAGATCTATAATATTGTTGTTTTTCTTTGTCGCGAATAATAATTAAAGGAAAACCTAATTTCAGAAGTTGGTAATTCATCAACACTCTGCCAATTCGTCCATTGCCATCACAAAAAGGATGAACGGTTTCAAAATCTAAATGAAACTTTGCAATTTTGTCTATAAAATAGTTTGTCAAATTTCCAGAATGTTCTAACAATAAATTTTTCATCAATAATTCTATGTATTCAGGAGAAGGAGCAACATGTGTGCCAATACGAACATTTTCACCTTTAGAACGAAATCTTCCAGCAATTTTATCATCAATATTTTCAATTAACATTCTATGTAAAAATAAAATAAATTCTTTATCTATTTCTTTTTCTTTATTTTTCTTACGAATATACTCAATCACACGCGCTAAATTTTTAGCTTCAAAAACTTCACGCAACGAAACATCTCTTGCTACTTCCATTTCTAAAAGAATTCTTTCTGTTTCCTTTAAAGTTAAAGTTGAATTTTCAATTGCATTGGAATTATAAACATTTTCAGGTATTTCTGCTTCATCAATCAAAATTAAAAGAGATTCCTTATCTTTTTTTAAAGAATCATATTCTTGTCTAATTTTTTCCATTTGCTTTTTGTTAAAACCACTAATTGCCATATAATTTTAAATTAAATTTACTATATATTTAGTATAGCAAATTCACGTAGTTTTGTCAATATACCGTGAATCGATACCGCTTTATGCAGCCGATTCACGGTTTTGTCAACATAATCGTGAAAAAATCACTTAAAAACACACATTTTCACGGTTTTGACAAAGAAATATTAAACTGGCCAATCTTGAATAATAATTTTTTTGCCTGATTTTTTAAGAACAGTTTTTTGCCTTTCTCTCCAACCAAGCTCTTTCATTAACTCTCTAGGAATATTAATATAATAACTTCCCCGTCCATTTTGAATAATTTTTTTAACATGTTTTTTAATCATATTTTTAAATGAACGTTCATTGAACGTTCATTAGTTTAATTTTATTTTTATCTAACATTTTAAAAAATATTCAAAATATCTAAAATTGCTTTTAGCAAATTACTAAATTCTTTTTTTGACTGCTCTAAATTTTCTTGAGTTCCTTTTACATTTTCAAAACCATCAATCTTTGGATCTAAATTAAATATTGCTTTGTTTTTAATTTGCGCCAATGGCGGTAATTGTCCATAATCTTTTATTAAAGCTAATTCTTTTTGCCAGGACTTTTCAACCAAACCATTTCTACAATGCTTTTCTGATAAATATTTTTTAATAAAATATGGAACTTTTTGAATCCATTCTTCATTACTTTTTATTGGTTTTTGCGAATATTGATTATATGAATTTATTATATATCCAATAAAAAGACCTTCTCCATCTAAAACTTTATCATGTGAAATTTGTTTATCCTTTGCCAAAACTTTTGCGGTTTTTTTCCAATTATCTTTCCATTCTTCAAAAGTATTTCCTAAATTTTCAATACCTTGCACAGAAAAAGCATCTGGCATTAATGGTGTTATAAAATAATCAGAACCTAAAAATATTATTCTATTTAAAAGATTTAAGTTAGGAGATGTGTCAATAATAAAAATATCTATTTCATCTTTTAGACCTTTTTCTGATAAAAATCTATCAATGGCGCTTGTTATAAAAAATCCTCTTTCAACTCCTTGCGCTGCATCGCCATAAGAAGAAATTAATGAATTTTCATATTCAGATAATTTTAGACTGCCTGGTAAAATAAATAAGTTGTCTTTTATTTTTTCAAAATTAACACTTTTATCAATATCTGAACCACCTTTTACAACGCCGTCTAAAACAGAATAAATTGTTTTTAAATCATCTGAAAATAGATTTTTTTCAAAAAAATTTCCTAAAGACAATCTAGATAAATTGCACTGGGGATCTAAGTCAACTAAAACTGTTTTATATCCTTCTTCTGCAAATTTTACAGCTGAATTATAAGCTAGTGTTGTTTTGCCAACACCGCCTTTATTGTTAAAAAATACTAATTTTTTTGTTCTTGTAAATTTCATAATTTAATTATATAACAATATTAAAACTAAAACAAATTATGTGAATAAAATTTATAAATATGCTATAATAAAATTATAAAAAAATATTAACCCCCTCTTAGTCTCCCCCTTCAAAAGGGGGAGAGACCCTAGAATCACAAACTTATGCTTTATAAAAAATCACTAATTATTATTTTAGTTATTATTTTAATTATTATTGCTGGTGTAATTATTTGGCAATATGATTTTACTTCAGAAAATAATGTGAAATTGCCTGCAGAACAAAATGGCTCCAGGCACAGCCAGGAGCCAACAAAAATTAAACAAGATGGCTCCACGCAGGAGTATGGAGCTAGCAAAAAAATCCCTAAAGAATTTTTTTCATATATTGGTGAGATAACTGAAATATCTAATAATCAAATTATGTTAAATGCTTTTGCTAATAATAATAATTTATTAGAAGATAAAGTTTTAACTATAAATTTAACAGAGCAAACCATTTTTACTAAAATTTCAATACCAAAAATTTTAACAGGAGATAAAGAAAAAGATAAGATCCAAAAAATTGAAATTAAAAAATCCGATATAATAATCGGACAAAAAGTTTTAGTTCAAGCAGATGAAAGCGTGGCCAACAAAACAGAATTTACTGCCAGTAAAGTTGAAGTGCAGGAAGTGGAGTGAGTTTAAACAAAATGGCTCCATGCAGAGCAGTGGAGCCAACATGGTGAATTAATAAATCTGCCAGTTTGTGCGTTGCACCTGTATTTTTCTTTGCTCTTGTTTGTAATTCCCTGTTGAAGTTAGTTCAATACCAATAGGCAAATCACCTCCAACAGCATTTAAGTTTAAAACAATTGCACTGCCATTTGTATTTGTTATTCTTAAAGTATATAAATTATTTTTCAAATTATTCATTACAAAAGATTCAGTTTGTATTGTCTGGCTTGTACCACCACTTAATAAAATTGCTTTTGCTGTGCCAGTCCAACTTACATTAATTGATAATGGATAATCTAAATCATCATCATTATCTTGGAAATTTAATTCTAATTGAAAAGACTCGCCATCAGCAAGATTAACTTGATAAGGATTTGTTCCAGCTACAATTGGTTCCAATTCTAAACTCCAATTAGCATCAGAAATATCACTTAAACTTCCTGTTCCATTATCTAAACCAACTACTGTTTGGTT
>CAZAVD010000048.1:0-5245 GCA_964488715.1 uncultured Gammaproteobacteria bacterium
ATAAATTCAGGAATATATTTTGTTACATTTGCGTCAAGACCACTTTTAAGAATTTCTAAAGCATCTTTATTATAGTCATCTTTAATTTTATAAACAACAGTTTTTTCATAAGTTTGTTGTGGTGAATTTCCTGTTAATAAAATTTTAAAACCTAAATCTCGCAAATATCCTTCAGTTTCCATTGCCCAACCTTCAATTTCAGTTCCATTTAAAACAATCACATTAACAGGCTTAATTCGTTGATCTTTAAGAATAAAAATATTTTTAACTAAAGTTTGAATTTCTTTTAGATTTCCAGTTCGCGGTAAAAGCACATAAGCGCCATCTTCAGTCCAAGAATCACGCAATAATCCACGAGTAGAATTATCTAGGACTACGCGTTTAATATTATCAGTATTAATATTTTGCGCAGTTTTTAAAAAGTGAGGAATTTCTGCTAGCTCAACATTAGTTTGTATGTGATCTTGTAAAGTATTTATTAAATCATAAATTTTTTGCGGTGAAGTTAGTGTTCCAAAACTAAAAAATTTATCTTTTAAAGCTAAAATAATTTTTTGTTGTCTTTCAGCGCGAGCAAAATCAGATCCTTCTAAATTATTTCCATGACGGGATCTAGAAAATTTTAAAGCAGTATTACCGTCCATCATTTGGCAGCCAGATTCAAACGCTATTGTTTGATATTCATGATCATTAGTTGGATAAAAAGCATCTTCAAAACTACGATCAACACAAACTTTAATACCATCAAGATCATCAATTGCTTTTTCAAAAGCATTAAAATCAATTCGCGCCCAATAATGAATTGGAACATCAAACGAATTAGAAATAATTTTTGTAGCATAAGCTGATCCGCCTCCTTTATAATCATTAATTTCGCCAATTGAATTAGCAGTATTTATTTTTAACCATCCATTATTTTCAATTTTTATATAAAAATCTCTGGGAATTGAAATCAAAGCAACATCACCAGTTGATAATTTTAAAGATCCAAAAATAATTGTATCAGTTAAATATGGGCCATCATGTCCAACTCCACCTTGACCAAGCAGTAAAAAATTAATGCGGTCATTTAATTCACCTTGTAATTTTTCCATTCCAAATATCTGTCTAAATTGTTTAATAACTGGCAATCTTCCAATACTGCCTAGCACAGAATTATGTGAGGGAATAATTTTATATGAAAAAACTGAAAGCAAAACAATCGCAACTAAAAAGACAAAAAAAACAATTTTAAAAAACCGTAAAAATTTATTTTTTGGTCGTATTTGATAATTTAAATTATTTTGAGAATTGTGAGATATCATAAGTTTAAAAAAAGAGAAATTGAGAAATTAAGGGTTTTAAATTTTCCTCAATTTCTTAATTTCTTAATTTCTTATCTTAATTTATTATATCATTATAAATATTTGCGTCAATTTATTTTTTATGGTATGATGTGTATAAGTTTATGCAATTTTTGCTAATTTTAGTGTAAAATAAAAATTTATGCAAGAACAAAATCAAAATACAAATTTTCCAGAAGTGTCAACAGAAGAACCAAGTTTTCAAGCTCCTTCAAAAAAACAAGAAGCAATAAATTCTGTGAAATTATTTATTTGGGAAACAGTTAAAATTATAATTATTTCTTTAATTATTATTATTCCAGTTCGATATTATTTAATCCAGCCATTTTATGTAAGTGGCGCGTCAATGGAACCGAATTTTTATGATCATGAGTATTTAATAATTGATGAAATTTCTTATCGTTTTAGTGATCCACAAAGAGGTGATATAGTGGTTTTTAAATATCCTAAAAATCCAAGTGATTTTTTTATAAAACGCATTATTGGATTACCAAATGAAAAAATTACTATTAATAGTAATAAAATTACAATTGTTAACACAAAAAATCCAGGTGGCTATATTTTAGATGAGAGTTTATACTTACCTGATAATACGCCAACTCCTAATAATGCAAATATAACTTTGGGACAAGATGAATATTTTGTGTTAGGTGATAATAGAACCTCATCTTTAGATTCAAGAATTTTTGGTGCAATTACGAAATCTGATATTATTGGCAGAACCTGGGTGCGTGGATGGCCAATTGATAAATTTACAGTTTTTAAAAGACCAACATATGAGTAGAAAAAAAGTAAACAAATCAAAATTTAAATACCAAACTTTACGCGGTTTTAAGGATATTTTACCAGAACACCAAAAATTTTGGGATTTTGTTTTTAAAAATATTAAGGAAACAGCAGGAGATTTTAGTTATCAAAAAATAGATACTCCTATTTTGGAAAGTGCAAATTTATTTGAACGTACAGTTGGCAAAGAAACTGATATTGTTGCAAAAGAAATGTTTTCATTTGAAGATAAAGGCGGAGAAAAAGTAACTTTGCGTCCAGAACTAACTGCTTCAGTTGCTCGCGCATATATTGAACACGGAATGTTAAATTGGTCACAACCAGTAAAGCTTTGGTCGTGGGGTCCTGTTTTTCGTTATGACAAACCACAAGCTGGTCGATATCGCCAATTTAATCAATTTAATTTTGAAGTAATTGGATCAGAATCCGCAGATATTGATGCTCAAGTTATTATAATGGCAAGTGAATTATATAAATCATTAGGTGTGGATGTTGAAGTACAAATTAATAGTATTGGTTGCCCAGAATGTCGAAAAGAATATATTAAATTATTAAAAAAATATTTGCGTAATAAAAAAATGTGTTTAACTTGTGAAAATCGCATGATAAAAAATCCATTACGGGTGTTAGATTGCAAAGAAGAAAAATGTAAAGAAATTTTAACTGAAGCTCCACAAATCATTGATAGTTTATGCGAACAATGTAAAAATTCTTTTGTTAAGGTTTTAGAAATTTTAGATGATAGCGAAGTTGCGTATAGTTTGAATCCATTCTTGGTGCGTGGTTTAGATTATTATAATCGCACAACTTTTGAATTTTATGTAGCAGGTGATGAACAAAATACTCAGGGCGCTTTGGGCGGAGGTGGGCGATATGATTATTTAATTGAACAATTAGGAGGAAGACCAACTCCAGCTGTGGGTTTTGCTGGCGGAATTGAAAGAGTGATTTTAAAAATTAAAGAAAGTGGGCGAGAAATAAAAAGTGAAATTCAAGGTGATGTATTTATTGCCCAGTTAGGTGATGAAGCCAAGAAAAAATGTGCTAAACTTTTTAAAGATTTGCGCAAAGAAGAGGTCAAAGTTAAAGAAGCTTTTGCTAAAAAAGGATTAACTGATCAATTAGAAATTGCAAATAGAATGAAAGTGCGTTTTGCTTTAATTTTGGGTCAAAAAGAAATTATGGATGATACAATTATTATTCGTGATATGGATTCTGGAATTCAAGAAATTGTAGCATTTGACAATATAATTTCAGAAATTAAAAAAAGATTATTAGGCAATACAGGGGTTAAAATTTATAGCAATGGCAATACAGAAAAAAAAAATGTTTAAATTAATTAAAAAATCAAATAAATCTCAAGCGCGTTTGGGAAAGCTAAAAACAACAAAAGGTGTTATTGAAACGCCTTTTTTTATGCCTATTGGAACTAAAGGTTCTGTTAAGTCTTTAGATTATCAAGATATAAAAAATTTAGATTCGCAAATTATTTTGTCTAATGCATATCATTTATATTTACAACCTGGTTTGAAAATTCTTAAAAAATTTAAAGGTTTGCATAATTTTATGAACTGGAATGGACCAATTTTAACAGATTCAGGCGGGTACCAGGTTTTTAGTTTGAATAATATGAGGATTATAAAAAATAATGGAGTTGAATTTAGATCAATTATTGACGGCTCAAAACATTTATTTACCCCAGAAAAAGTTCAAAAAATTCAAGATATTATAGGATCTGACATTAAAATGGTTTTAGATGTTTGCTCGCCTTATCCTTGTTCTAAAAAACAAGCCGAAAAAGATATGCATCTGACACATCTTTGGGCTAAACAAAGTTTAGAATATCATCAAAACAAGAAGCCTGCCCGCCGTAGTCCAGTAGGGCTGTTAGGGGCGAAGGTGGGAAGGTGTAATTTATTATTTGGAATTATTCAAGGTTCAACTTTTAAAGATTTGCGTTTAAAATCTGTTAAATTTTTAAGCAACTTAAATTTTAATGGTTTGGCGATTGGTGGATTAGCAGTAGGCGAGAGTAATAAAAAATTATATCAAGTTTTAGATTGGATAATGCCTGAAATGCCAAAAAATAAACCAAGGTATTTAATGGGAGTTGGCAAACCAGAAAATATTGTTCAAGCTGTTAAACAGGGAATTGATATGTTTGATTGTGTGATTCCTACAAGGGAAGCCAGACATGGAAGGTTGTATTTGTTTAAAAATGACAATTTAAGTTCAAGTAATTTTTATAAAATTATAAATATTTCTAACTCTAAATACAAAAATTCAACACAACCAATTAATAATACAAATTTAAAAGATTATTCTTTGGGATATTTAGCTCATCTTTTTAAAGCAGGTGAACCATTGTCAATGCGCTTAGCAACTTTAAATAATCTGGACTTTTATCTGCGTTTGATGAAAAAAATTAGAGAACAAATAAAAGCTGGAAAGTTTTAAATATTTTGACCAAATTTATGTAATAGCGTATAATAAAATCTAAGAAGATTAAACAAAATGGCTCCATGCACAGCCAGGAGCCAACGATCATATGCTAAAAACAAAATTTATATTATTTTTTTTAATTATATTTTTAATTTTACCTATAACAGGACAAACAGCTGCGCCAGCACCACAAAATGTCCCAAAGGATGAACTAATTAAAAATATTGATCCAAGTAAAACTTTGGATATTTATTTTTTTTATTCTGAAACTTGCCCACATTGCATAGCTGAACAATCTTTTTTAGATAAAATAGAAATAAAATATCCACAAGTTAATGTAATCCGTCTTTTGCATAATAATCCAGAAGCAATTAAAATTCAGTTACCTTTATTAAAAAAACATAATGCAGAAAAATATTTTGGTTTAACCCCTTTAACTTTTATTGATCAAGTTTTTTTGCCTGGTTTTGATAATGAAAATAGCGCTGGTCAATATATAGAATTAGCAATTTTACAGCAATTGCAAACTAGTGAAACAGAACCAGTTATAAAAATTAAAGAAAATAAAAAAATAAATATTCCAATTATAGGCGAAATAGATTTGCAAAAATATTCTTTACCAGTTTTAGCTGCAGTTTTGGGAATATTAGACGGATTTAATGTTTGTTCATTAG
>CAZAVD010000049.1:0-5044 GCA_964488715.1 uncultured Gammaproteobacteria bacterium
AACAAGTAGCAATTATTGGCCGGGTAAATGTTGGAAAATCAACTTTATTTAATAAATTGATTGAACAGCGAAAGGCATTAGTATCAAACATTGCAGGCACAACTCGTGACCTGAATTTTGGCGTATGCGAATGGCAAGGTAAAAAATTTGAAGTTGTAGATACTGGCGGACTCTTTGAGGCAAGAAACAAGATACAAGATACAAGATACAAAAATTATAATAATATAAATATAGAGGTTGAAAAAAAAGCTAGAGAAGTTTTAGAAAAAACTGATTTAATTTTATTTTTAATTGATGCAAAAGATGGAATTTTAAAAGATGACAGATTAATTGCACAATTAGTAAAAAAATCTAAAAAACCTTTTATTTTAACAGCTAATAAAATAGATTCTAAGAGTTCTTCATCATTTGAAAATTTTGAAAAATTAGGTTTAGGTAAAAGTATTAACATTGCAGCAACAAGTGGAATTGGTGTTGGTGATTTATTAGACATTACAGTAAAAAAATTAAAATTAAGAAAATTAAAAAAAATAGAATCAAATAAAAAAAATCCTGTTAGAGTTTCAATCATTGGCAAACCTAATGTTGGCAAATCTTTGTTATTAAATAAAATTTTAGGTGAAGAAAGGGTTATTGTTTCTGATGTACCGCACACTACTCGTGAACCACAAGATATAATTTTAAGTTATAAAAAAACTAAAATAGAATTAATAGATACAGCTGGTATTCGTCGTAAATCAAAAGTTAAACCTAAATCTTTGGAAAGTGCTGGAATTTCAATGAGCGTAAAAGCTTTAAAAAAATCAGATATTGCTTTATTTGTATTAGATATTTCAGAACCTTTATCAGCACAAGATGCACAATTAGCTGGTTTAATTATTGATTCTGGTGTAAGCGTAATTTTTGTAGCAAATAAATATGACTTACTAGAAATAGACAAAAATACAACTAAAGAATTGACCCTTTATATTCAAAAATATTTTCCATTCTTAACTTGGGCGCCAATTATTTTTACTTCTGCTTTATCTGGTAAAAATTCTCATAAAATATTACAATTAATATTAGATATTAAAAAAATTAGAGATAAAGAAATTGATGAACAAGAATTAAATGAATTTGTTAAATATTTAATGAAAAAAATGCCACCTCCACGACAACCAAAGAAAAAAGGTTCGCCAAAAAAAATTCGCGCATTTATTTCAAAAGCGCGCCAAAAAGATACAAACCCTCCTGTTTTTGAAATAAATGTAACTAATGTTGCAAAAATTCCAGAATCATATTTAAGATACTTAGAAAACAATTTACGCAAAAAATTTAAATTTAACAGCACACCAATTAAAATTGTTGTTGAACGAAATAAAGAATAATTTTATGTTTTTAATAATCGGCTTGGGAAATCCAGGATTAAAATACAAAAAAACCAGACATAATGCAGGTTTTCAAGCTGTGGATTTTTTAGCTGATAAAAATAAATTTAAAAAAAATAAAAAACTAAAATCAGAAATTGCAAAAATTCAAACTAATAACCAAGAAGTAATTTTAGCTAAACCACAAACTTTTATGAATAATTCTGGTCAAGCTGTTAAAAGTTTAGTTGATTATTATAAAATAAAACCAGAAAATATTATTGTTATATACGATGAATTAGATCTGCCTTTTGGAGAAATTCGCATGAAAGATAAAGGCTCTTCTGCTGGACATAATGGAATTAAATCAATTATAGAAAATTTAAAAACAGAAAATTTTTATAGAATTAGAATTGGGATAGCTAATGAATATAAAGAAAAAATGCAAGCAGATAAATTTGTATTAAAAAAATTCTCTAAAAATGAACAAAAAGAATTGCAAAATAAAATTTTTCCAGAAGTTGTTAATAAGATTAATAAATTATTAAACTAAACTCCTGCCAGTCATTTCCTCTGGTTTTTTAATATTCATTAATTTTAAAATAGTTGGCGCAACATCAGCCAAAACTCCTGATGGTGTAAGCAATTCTAATTTAATGCCTTCTCCAGATCGTTCAGAATTTTCGTTTTTTTTGCTTATTAAAACAAATGGCACTGGCGCAATAGAATGCTCTTTATCAATTTCTCCACTTTGCTGTTTTATAACTTCTTCTGCATTGCCATGATCAGCTGTGATTAAACAAGCACCATCTAAAGACAAAACAGCTTCAACAATTTCATTTAAACACTTGTCAACTGTTTCTATGGCTTTAATTGTTGCATCTAAATTTCCAGTGTGAGCTAACATATCTGGATTTGCAAAATTAAGAACTATAAAATCATATTTATTTATAGCTATTTCTTTTAAAACTTTTTCTTTAATTTGTAAAGCTGACATTTTTGGTGTTTGTGTATAATCCTCCACAACTGGAGAAGGGATCAAAATATGATCTTCATTAAAAAAATTTTTCTCTACTCCATTATTAAAAAAATATGTAACATGGGCATATTTTTCTGTTTCAGCAATATGTAATTGTTTTAAATTATTTTTACTTAAAATTTCTGCTAAAGAATTTTTAACAGTTTGAGTTGGATAAGCGACTTCAATAGGCAAATCTTTATCATATTGAGTCATTGTTGCAAAATATAAATCTTTTAAATATTTTTTGCGTTCAAATTTATCAAAACTTGGCAAAACAAAAGCTTTGCTTAATTGTCGTCCGCGATCTGCCCTATAATTAACAAAAATAACTGAATCATTATTATTAATTTTAGATATTGGATTTCCATTACTATTAACAATTACAGTTGGATAAAATTCTTCATCATAGACTTTGTCTGCATATGAATCTTTAATTGCAGTAACTGGATCTTGAGAAATATTTTTAGATTGCGCTTCAACCATTGTATTATAAGCAATTTTTGTTCTATCCCAACGATTATCACGGTCCATTGCCCACCACCGTCCAGAAATACTTGCAATCTGTCCCACACCTATTTTTTTTATTTTTTTTTGCAGATCACTTACTAAATCCAAGCCTGAATTATAATCCATATCTCTACCATCTAAAATTACATGAACAAAAACATTATCTATTTTTTGTTGTTTAGCTAATTCTAAAAGAGCGTATAAATGATTAACAGAAGCATGAACACCTGCAGTTGAAAGCAATCCAATTAAATGCAATGAACTTGATTTTTTAATTACATTTTCACAAGCATTTAAAAAAATAGAATTAGTAAAAAAATCTTTATCAGTAATTGATTTATTAATTTTAGGAAGACTTTGATAAATAATTCTGCCAGCGCCAAGATTTAAATGACCAACTTCTGAATTACCCATTTCATTAAAAGGTAGACCAACAGCTTCACCTGAAGCTTGCAATGCGACACAAAAATATTCTTGACAATATTTATCAAAATTAGGTGTTTTGGCTTGCGAAATTGCATTACCTGCTGAATTTGGTGCAATCCCCCAACCATCTAAAATCATTAAAACAATAGGCTTTGGACGATTTTGTATTAAGTCTTGTTTATCTGAATTTATCATATTTATTTAGAAATTATCAATGATTTTTCTGTCATTTCTTTTGGTTTTTTTCTATTCATTAGATCAAGAATTGTTGGCGCAACATTTCCTAAAACACCTTTTTCTTTTAATTTATAATTTTTTTTATTATCTCTAAAATCAACAACAATAAACGGTACAAGATAATTTGAATGTTGAGTATCAACTTCGCCAGTTTGTTCATCAATCATTTCTTCAATATTCCCGTGATCTGAAGTTAAAATTAATACACCTTTTTGTTTTTTTATTTTTTCTAATAACTTGCCAATGTTTTTATCTACAACTTCACAAGCCTTAATCCCAGCTGCTAAATTACCAGTATGTCCAACCATATCAGCATTAGCGAAATTTGTTGTAATAAAATCATATTTATTTTTTTTCAAAAATTCTAAAATTTTATCTGTAATTTTATTAGCAGACATTTCAGGCTTTAAATCGTAATGAGGAACATCAACTGAGCGAATCATTAAGCGATCTTCATTTCCAATTGTATCTGCATAACCTCCATTAAAAAAATATGTAACATGAGCATATTTTTCATTTTCTGATATATAAAGTTGCTTTAAATCTTTTAAAACAATTGGCAAAGTTTGCTTAATATCTTCTGAAGGAAAGATAGATAAAATGCTATCTAAATCAGGACCAAAATCTGTCATAGCAACAAAAATTAAATTTTTCAATATTTTTTTTCGTTTAAAAGAACCAGGATTTTTTTTATTAAAATCTTTTTGTACAAACGCTTTAGTTAATTGTCGTGTTCTGTCAGAACGCAAATTAAAAAAAACAATTGCGTCATTATTATTAATACACTTAATTGGGTTTTTATGATCATCAATAATTACAGTTGGCATTATAAATTCATCAGTTTCTCCGCGTTCATAAGCGCGCTTAATTGCTTGTTTGGCATTTTTTGCAAAAAATTTAGACCTTCCGCAAACCAAAGACTCATAAGCCATTTTAGTTCGCTCCCATTTTTTCTTGCGATCCATTGCATAATAACGACCCATAATTGAAGCAATTTTTTCTCCATTTTTCATTTTCTTTTCTAGTTTTTCTAAAAATTTTAAAGAACCATATTTAAATGAATCACGGCCATCAGTAAAAAGATGCAAATAAACATTTTTAACACCTTGCTTGCGATAAAAAGTTAATAAAGCTAAAAGATGATCTGGATCAGAATGAGCTGATTGCCAACCAGATAATAAACCTATTAAATGGATATTGCTTTTATGTTTTTTTGTATGTTCTACTGTTTCTTTTAAAGCAGTATTTTTAAAAAATACACCTGAATTAATTGCTTTAGAAATAATAACAGTATCTTGCTGCACAATGCGGCCAGCGCCTAAATTTAAATGCCCAGATTCTGAATTTCCATCTTGAGTTGTTGGCAAGCCCACTGCTTTTCCATGCGCTATAAGCGAAGTGTGTGGATAATTTTTCCAAAGTAAATCATACACTGGTGTTTTTGCCTGTGTAATTGCATTTCCATTATAATCTTTATAAATTCCCCAGCCATCAAGAATGGCAAGGA
>CAZAVD010000050.1:0-4744 GCA_964488715.1 uncultured Gammaproteobacteria bacterium
TCGCGATATGAAAGCAAAAATATTGCAGGTATTTCGCATTTTTTAGAGCATATGATGTTTAAAGGGACAAAGAAACGACCAGACACTTTAGCTATTTCAAAAGAACTGGATAGAGTTGGCGCGGAATTTAATGCCTCAACTTCTAAAGATAATACAAATTATTATATTAAAATAAATGCCGAGCACTTAGAATTAGCTTTAGATATGTTGTCAGATATGATTTTAAATTCAAAATTTGAAGAGCAAGAAATTGAAAGAGAAAAAGGAACAATTATTGAAGAAATAAATATGTATGAAGATAATCCTTTAATAGGTTTGGGATTTTTATTGGAAGAAGTTGTTTTTAAAGGAAATACACTAAGCAAAGATGAAGGCGGAACTAAAAAATCAGTTCGTGGAACTACTAGAAATAAAATGGTTAATTTTAAAAACAAACATTATTTTTCAGAAAATATGGTAATTAGTGTGGCTGGTAATTTTAAACAAGATAAAATTAAAAAATTAATTAGCAAATATTTTAGCAACAATAATAAAAGCATAGAAAAAATTAAATTTGATAAATTTAAATCAAAACAAGTTAAGCCACAGATTAATTTAAAATATAAAAAAACAGAACAAGTACATTTAGCTTTTGGTTTTTTAGGACCAAGTTATACAGATAAAAATTTTATTGCAACAAATATTTTATCTGTGATTTTAGGTGGTTCAATGAGTTCAAGGTTATTTATTAATATTAGAGAAAGACATGGATTGTGTTATCACATTGGTTCGGGATTAAGTACTTATCAAGATATTGGGAATTTAAATATTCGCGCTGGATTAGACAAAGATAGAATTATGCAAGCTATAGAGTTGATTTTAAATGAATTAAGAAAAATAAAATCTAAGGGCATAACTAAAGAAGAATTAAATAAAGCAAAAGAATATATTAAAGGAAAAATGATTTTACATTTAGAAGATTCTTCTTCTGTTGCTGATTGGTACGCTAGGCAACAGCTTTTAGTTGGAACAACAAAAACTCCTGAACAAAAAATTGCAGAAATTATGAAAGTTACTAAAGCTGATGTTAATAAAGTAGCTAAAAAAATGTTTCAAACTAAAAATATTAATCTAGCATTAATTGGACCATTTAAGTCTGAAAAAGAATTTTTAAAAGTTTTAAAAATATAATAAAAATTAATTCTATAATCCCATGTCTACACAAAACCTCTCAATTTCATACACTTCTATTTTTCGAGTAATACTTGTTTTAGTTGCATTGTATTTTATTTACCTTACTCGTGAAGTGTTTGTTATTTTATTTTTATCAGTTATTTTAGCAGCATCATTTGAACCTTGGGTTAATTGGCTACAAAAACATAAAGTCCCGCGAACTTTATCTGTTTTAACTATTTATATTGTTTTATTGGCATTTTTAGCACTAATCGTTATTACAATGGTTCCTCCAATTGCTGAACAAATTGGTCAATTAGCTAAAAGTTTACCAGTTTTTTATGAACGATTAGCTTTGGAATTTTCACCAAATGGAATTGGTGTTGATCAACAGACTGCTTTATATGAAACATTGCAAACAATGAGCAGTAATTTAGGTCAAACAACTAAAAGTGTTTTTTCAACTTTAACAGGAGTTTTTGGCGGGTTAGTTTCCTTTTTTGCTATTTTAGTTATTGTTTTTTATATCACAGTTGAGAAAAATATTTTAAGAAAATTTTTCTTTTTATTTACTCCAGATCACAAAAAAAGTTATGTTAGTGAATTAATTGATGAAATAAAAAAGAAAATGGGAATGTGGTTGCGTGGTCAATTAGCATTATCTTTAATTGTTGGAATTTTAACATATATTGGTCTGACGATTTTAGGTGTAAAATATGCTTTAGTTTTAGCTTTAATTGCTGGATTATTTGAAATTGTTCCGTTTGTTGGTCCATGGTTGTCAGCTATACCAGCAGTTATAATTGGTTTTTCAGATTCATTAACTAAAGTAGTTTTAATTCTTGCTTTATATTTAATTATTCAGCAAGCTGAAAATCATTTAATTGTGCCTAAAATAATGCAAAAAGCTGTTGGATTAAATCCAATTATTGTAATTATATCAATTTTAATTGGAGCTAAATTATTTGGAATGATGGGTGCCTTGATTGCAGTGCCAATTGCAGCAGTGATTGATGTTTATCTTGCTCATGTTTTTCCGCATTATTCTAAAGGTAAGTAATTATGCTTTATATAGTAGCAACACCAATTGGAAATTTATCTGATATTTCATTACGCGCTTTAGAAATTTTAAAAAGCGTTGATTATATTTTATGTGAAGACACTAGAGTAACAAGAAAGTTATTAGATAAATATGATATAAAAAATAAAAAACTAGAAAGTTGTCATCAGCATAGTAATAAAAATAAAATAATTAAATTAATTAATTTAATTAAAAAAAATAATATAGCACTTGTAACAGATGCAGGCACACCAGGAATTTCTGATCCAGGGAATAAGCTTATTAAAGAATTATTAAATTTAAATTATACAGAAATTATACCAATTCCAGGCGCTTCGGCTGTAACCACTGCTTTAAGTATTTCTGGTTTGCCAACAGATAAATTTTTATTTTTAGGTTTTGTTCCTCATAAAAAACACAGACAAAAATTTTTACAGCAAGTTTTAGATGAAAAAATAACTGTTGTTTTTTATGAGTCAAAACACAGAATTTTAAAAACACTAGAATTTCTCTATCATCCCGAGGTTTTTACGAGCAAAGCGAGTAAAAGACCGATGGGATCCCGTTGTAATAAACATTTTGTAGTTTGCCGCGAATTAACCAAAAAATTTGAAACAATTTATAGAGGAAATATTAATGAAGTTTTAGAACAAGTTAAAAATGATGTTGTAAAAGGGGAGTATGTCGTGGTTGTAGGATAAAAATCAGCCCCCTTTAGGGGGCTTGGAAACTTAGCCTAGGTCTTTAGGCCTAGGTGAAAGTTGTTATGTAAATAAAAAAAGCCCACCAAAATTTTGGGGGCTATGTTTAAATTAAATCCGTGTAGTATATGGAGGATCTAGATAACCAATATCATGTTTATTAATGTGTTTTTTGTGTTTTTTTGCTAATAATTCGGAATTTTCTAGTGCTTTTTTCAGATGCTTTTCATCATCTGTTAGAGATTTAATCTCTTTTTCTGGTGATATTTCTTTAAGTTTTTGAAGGCTTTGCTCTATACAGACGATTTGTTTTTTTAAAGTATTTTCGTTATCATCGTCATCAAAACAGGATCCCATAAGTAATAAGCTGCTCGTTGCATCTGATAAATTTTTTACTATATACAGCAATTGCTTTTGTTGTTTTTCTGATAATTGTTTCATTCCTTTTCCTTTCATTTTAATCAATGTAATTACTCATATTTTAGAGGCTTCATTTTTTGGATTTTGTCTTGAGCTTCTTGTATTGCCTTTATTGCTTCTTTCATACTCTTAACTTCTTCTTCTGAAAAAAGATTTTTACAATATTTTAATTTTGAATAATCTATATCTACATTTTTTGAATCTTGTTGATTGTCAGACATTTTGTTTTCCTCCATCTTGATTAAATTGTGATTTTAAGTTAAATTTATACTATAATATTATAAATTTTATGTCAAATAAATTTTACATCACAACAACCCTACCATATGTCAATGCAGAGCCACACATTGGCTTTGCTTTAGAAATTGTGCAAGCAGATGCAATTGCAAGATATTATCGCCAGCAAGGTGATGAGGTGTTTTTTAATACAGGCACAGATGAACATGGCTTAAAAATTTATCGCAATGCTCTTGAACAAAAAAAAGACCCACAAAAATATTGTGATGAATATGCTGCTAAATTTGATGATTTAAAAAAAGCATTAAACTTAAGCTATGATAATTTTATTAGAACTACAGATAAACATCATATAAAAGCTACTCAAGAATTTTGGCAAAGATGTTTTGATAAAGGTGATATTTATAAAAAAAATTACAAAGTAAAATATTGTGTTGGCTGTGAATTAGAAAAAACAGAATCAGAATTAAAAAATGATAAATGCCCAATTCATCCAAATTTAGATTTAGAAATTATTAATGAAGAAAATTATTTTTTTAGATATTCTAATTATAGAAATAAATTATTAGAACTATATAAAAATAATCCAAGTTTTGTTATACCTAGTTTTAGATTAAATGAAATTACAAAATTTACAGAAAAAAATTTAGAAGATTTTAGTATTTCAAGGTTAAAAGAAAAAATGCCTTGGGGTGTTCCAGTTCCAAATAATGACAAGCATGTTATGTATGTTTGGTTTGATGCTTTAATAAATTATATTTCCTGCTTAGGTTGGCCAAATAATTTGGAAAAATTTAATGAATTTTGGCCAGGTGTTCAAGTAGCTGGTAAAGATAATTTAAGACAGCAATCATCAATGTGGCAGGCAATGCTTTTATCTGCAGGTTTGCCAACTTCAAAACAAATTTTTATTCATGGTTTTATAAATGCTGCTGGCGGACAGAAAATTAGTAAGAGTTTAGGAAATAATATTGATCCTTTTGAATTAGTTGAAAAATATGGAACAGATCCGGTTAGATATTATTTATTGCGTCATATTAATCCAGTTGATGACAGTGAATTTGATATAAAAAGATTTGAGGAGTTATATAATGCAGATCTTGCCAACGGCTTAGGAAATCTTGTTGCCAGAGTTTCTAATTTATTAGAAAAGAATAATATAGAAGTAAAAATA
>CAZAVD010000051.1:0-4734 GCA_964488715.1 uncultured Gammaproteobacteria bacterium
AATCTAATGATTTTGATAAATTAGGAGTGTTACCTATGTATCTCATCTTGTTCAGGATTGTTAAAATCTGTTCAGAACTTGGCTCTAATGGAGCGAAGCGGAATTAGAGACTGTTCGGAACTTTTTAAAAGATTTAAATCTTTAAACTCTTTAAAAAGTTTCAAACTCCTAAAGGTCCTGAAAGTTTGAAACAGAGTTTGAATTTGAAATAGATTTTAAACAAAATGGCTCCAGGCACAGCCAGGAGCCAACAACCTTATGCCATACACAACCCTATTCCCTGGTCAAGAGCCAAATGAAAAAATCATTAAACTAATGCGTCGGCATTGGTGGGTTTTGTTTAAAATAATTTTCTTATATCTTATTTTAATTTTACTGCCTTTTGTTTTAAAAGGATTAATTATTAATTACACTAGCTTATTAAATTCAGAAATGGTATTTGTTGCTTTTAATTTATTTTTAAGCTTATATTATTTTTTTACTCTCACTTTCTTTTTTCGCGCATGGCTGGATTATTATTTAGACATTTGGATTATAACTTCAGAACGAATTGTAAATATTGAACAAAAAAATCTTTTTGCTAGAAAAATTTCAGCTTTTCGTTTGAATCGTGTTCAAGATGTAACAGCAGATGTTAAAGGTGTGCTCCCAACTCTTTTTCATTATGGAGATGTGCATATTCAAACTGCTGGCGCTAAACAAGAATTTATTTTTAAACAAATTGGTGATCCATATACTATAACAAAAATTATTATTAAGCTTGTTAATTGGAAGAAAAAAACCATTGACAAAACTTAAAAAATGCGCTATAATTAAGTTATAAAATAATTAATTATTCCCCTATTTTTAGGGGTTTTTAAATACCTTAAATTTATGACTTTTTGGCAAAAATACTATGCATTTACAGAAAAGTTGCTAATATTAGCAGTGCTTATTTTGGTATTTGAAGTTTCTTTACCTCATCATGTTGTGCTTGCTCAAGAAGTTAAAAATTCTATTAATTTGGGCCCAACTATTGTTCAATTAAAAGATCCTTTAGATTCTTATGCAACACGACAAATTACATTAAAAAGCTTGCCTGAAATTGCGCAAAAAAAACCAAAAATGGTTCGCTGGGTTACTGTAACTGCTTATTCTTCAACAGTTGATCAATGTGATTCAACTCCATTTATTACTGCTAACGGCAAATGGGTTTATGACGGTTTAGTTGCAGCTAACTTTTTATATTTTGGAACTAATGTAAAATTTCCAGATTATTTTGGTGACAAAGTTTTTACAGTTGATGACAGGATGAATAAGAAATATAATTCGCGAATTGATATTTGGATGACTGATCGCGAACAGGCTAAAGAATTTGGAGTTAGATATTTGAAAGTAGAGATTTATTAAATTAAAAAATTTTAGTATAATTAGATTATGTTATCCACATCAGCAAATAAAACTTTATCTTCAATCTGTCGTGATATTGCTCAAGTCTGTTTTGCCTCAATGTATGTTGGTTTGTTTGTAGCAAATAATTTTAATCTACCAGTAATGTTTTCTGGTTTAGTTTTATCAACTATTTTTTGGGCTGTTAGTTTATCAATTTCTAATTCTATATAATTTTATGCACCCTATTTATAACGCTATGATCAATCTTTATATACTAATTGCTTTATTAGCTATTGCTATTACATTAGTGATTTTAATTAATCAAAAAAAACAAAGACAATAATTTAATTGTTGTTTTTGTTTGAAAAATAGATAATTTTTGTCTAGTTATTTTTTAAATAAATGATAAAATAAAAAAATCCCCGTTTAAAAATCGGGGATTTTGGATTTTGTAGAAATAGGTATTTAAATAGGTATTTAAATACTTATTTTTTTTCGCATAAAATCTAAACCTCAATAACAACCGGTAGCACCATTGGTCGTTTGCCGGTTTTTTGAAATAAAAATTGACCAATATTATTTCTAATTTTGTTTTTAATATAATCAGCTTGAACTGGTGTTTGGTTTTCAAAAGATTCTACAATACTACAAACTTTTTTGCGAGTACTTGAAATCAATTCTTTATTTTCTTTTAAATAAACAAAACCACGAGAAATAATATCTGGATTATGAACTAATTTTCCATGACGCGATCCAATTGTTGCAATCACGACAACCATTCCATCTTCAGCTAAAATTTGTCTGTCGCGCAAAACAATATTTTGCAAATCAGAAACTCCTAAACCATCAACAAAAACTGGGTCAGCGTTTGCTTTTTTATTTAAAATCTTACCGCCTTGTTTTGTAAAATCAATTACTGAGCCATTATCTGGGATAAAAATATTTTTATCTTTATAATTTAATTTTTTAGCTAATTTAGCTGCTTCCTTAAGCATAAAATGATTAGCATAAACTGGCATAAAATATGTTGGTTTAATTTGTCTGATCATTTCTTCAACATCACTGGCTGTTGCATGTCCGCCTGAATGTACATCCATAATTTCAGAATGAATAACATTATCACTTTGACGATACACTAAATCTTTTAACTTTTGAATACTTCGCTCATTGCCTGGAATTACAGATGATGAAAAAATAACTGTGTCTTGTTTTTTAAAACTAATGTGTCTATGTTCTCCACTAGCTATTCTTGGCAATACAGCCCTTTCTTCACCTTGCGCTCCAGTGCATATAATAATTAATTTATTATCAGGCACATCACTTGCTTTTTTAATATCTATAACATTTCTTAAATCAAATTTTACATAACCAAGTTCTTTGGCAATTTTAATATTATTTTTCATACTAAAACCATCAAGCGCAACTTTTTTATTATATTTAGCCGCTATGTCAAGCAATACTTTTACTCTATCTATGTTAGTGGCAAATGTACCAATAATCACTCTACCAGAAGCTTCTTTAATTAATTTTTCTAAATTTTTATACATTTCTTGTTCAGGAACTGGTGGATTTTTATAATGAACTCCCAAGCTTTCCAACATTAAAATTGTTGGTTTTTTTAATTTAGCTAATTTACGATAATCAAAACTTGCTTTAGTTTTATCATGTTCTAATTTCCAATCTCCAGGATGAATTGCAGTTCCAACTGGTGTTTCTAAAATAATTCCTAAAGAATCAATAATATTGTGTTCAACTGGAAAAAATTTAACTTTAAAACTCCCAAGTTTTAAAACTCCTTGAGTTGAAGTAACAATTTTAGTTTTTAAATTTTGAGCAGTTCCTTTTTTATAATCCTCAACACGACCCTTGATCATATGCACTGTTAATTTAGCACCTACAATTAAAGGGTTATTTAATTTTTCTAATAAAATTGGTGAAGCTCCTGTATGATCAAGATGACCATGTGTAAAAATTACACCACGAATATTTTTTTCTTTGCCTTTTAAATAGTCAGTGTTTGGGATAATATAGTCAATTCCAGGAGCATCTTCTGGCGGGAATTCTAAACCCATATCAATGATTACAATATCATTATTATATTCAAAAACTGTCATGTTGCGCCCAACTTCTTCGCATCCACCCAAAGGAACAATGCGCAAGGTGTTTGGTTTTGCAGGTGGTACGCTAGATTTTTTGGTTTTTAAATCTATTTTAGAAGATGTTTTTTTCTTAAAATCTTTTTTATTTGACTTAATAATATTTGGCTTTTTAAATTTTTTGTTTTGCTTGTCTTTTTCTTGAACAACAGGAGTCGGCTTTTCAAAATTTTTGTTTTTATTTTTAATATAATTTTTATTTTTATTTTTTTGATTTTGGCTGATTTGATTAACAGATTTTTTTGTTTCATCTGCTAATAAAAAATCATCCAATTTGTCTAATTGATTAGTTATTTTTTTGTGTTTAATATTTTTTTCATTTTTTGGCTGATGAATTTGTTTACTAACTTTTCTTATCGGCCGTTTTTTAAATTGATTCATAGGTTTTTAATATTTTTATTTTAATATTTTTTAATTATCTTATTTTTTATGATATAATAAATTTATGAGTGAAAATGAAATTCAAACTCCAGAATTATCAGAAAAATTGACCAATAACGAACCAATAGCTTCTTCTGTTGTCGAAAAACCAGCAATTCCTAAATTTACATCAGAACAACTTAAGGAAATATCAAAATTATTATTTGATTTAGTTAAAATTCTTTTTGCTACAATAATTATTGGATATTTTATTCCTTCTATTTCTGGAGAGGTTACTGTTTTAAAATTTTGGATAACTTTATTTGTAATTATTTTCTGTTTGACTTTAGGATTTTCTGTGTTAAAATATAAATATAAAGTTGATCAAAAATATTAGCTTTAGAAACCAAATATTAATAATTAATTTCTATAAATATGCCATTTCAAGAATTTTATGTATCTTTACTTATTTTTATTAGTGCGCTTGCTTTAGTTCTTTTTGTACTTGCAGCCCACAGCACTAAAGAATTTCTTGAAAAAAAATAATTATATGGAACGAGTTGATATTTTATATTATATTCTTTATGCAATCCTTGGCTTATCAGTCATCGCATTTATTTATTATACTAAAACAATGCCAAAGGATTAATTTTTTATTTTTTCCAATTTTATCCCCACCCTGTCAAAAAATGGCAGAGTTTTTTATTTTACAAAGCCCTTTTAGTTTTTACAAACCAATTTCTAATATTAGAAAATCGGTCAGATGGAGTAATAATATTTTTAGTTTCAATGCCTTTAATTTTATCAGACACTGGATAAGTATATGAAGGAGTATAAAGAAAAATAG
>CAZAVD010000052.1:0-4712 GCA_964488715.1 uncultured Gammaproteobacteria bacterium
CTTTAGTAGCTTGTCTTTGTGAATCATCAAAATATGCTGGAACAGTAATAACAGCCTCTTCAATCTTTTCACCAGTCTTTTCTTCTGCATCAGCTTTTAGTTTACCCAAAATCATTGCAGAAATTTCTTGTGGAGTATAATCTTTTCCGTTCATTTCAACTTTAACACCAACACCAGCTTGTTTAATTTTAAAAGGCATGGTTTTTAAATCACGTTGAACTTCCTCATCTTCCCAACGTCTACCAATTAGACGTTTAATTGAAAACAAAGTATTGGTTGGGTTGGTAACAGCTTGACGTTTAGCTAGCAAGCCAGCTAATCTTTCACCTGTTTTATTAATCGCAACCATAGAAGGAGTTGTTCTATTCCCTTCTTTATTTTCTAAAATCTTTGGACTGCCAGCCTCCATGACAGCCATTGCACTGTTTGTTGTACCGAGATCGATACCTAAAATTTTTGACATAAATTTATATAATTAATTATTAATTTCTAATTTTTTATACACCTCCAAAACATCGTCCACACTTACCTTTTCACTATTTTTAAATTTTAAAACTTCATTTAATTCTAAATCAGTTAACATTGCTGATCCAATTAAACCAAAAGGTATTTCAGAAACTTGAGTTAATAAAGAACTTTGACATTTTGTGCATGAAAAATATACCAAATATCCTGTGTTTAATTCTTGCACAACATCAGCCATTGGAATAGTATATTTAGTTGCACATGCTGGACAATTTTTCACTAATTTTAGTGCGTTTTGAATTATATCTTTATTTTTATTTTTTATATCCATAATATTACTTAACAACAACTTTTGCAGGAATAAATACTTTATTGTTTAATTTATATCCACAACTAATTATTTTAGAAATTTTATTCGGAGCATTCGGACTTATTCGGATATTAGGATCGGATTGAACTGCTTCATGTTCTTCTGGATTAAAATCTTCACCTGCTTTAGGAATAATTTCATCTACTCCATTATGCCCTAAAACTTGTTGAAATTGTTTTTGAATATGATTTATGCCTTTTGACCAATCATCATCTGGAGAATGTTCTAAAGCTAATTTTAAATTATTATAAATTGGAATTAGTCCCATTATTAAATTTGTATTAGCAAATTTAGTAAATTCTTCTTTTTCCTTTTCTGATTGTTTTTTAAAATTTTCATAATCAGCCATTGCTCGTTTCCAGCCATTTAAATATTCTTCAGATTGCTCTTGTAGTTTTTTAATATTTACTTTTTTAGTCATAAAATATTTTTAACAAAATTTAATAATTTAATATTTTCTTGATAATCCATTCTTGTTGGTCCAACAATTCCAAATAATATATCTTTATCTTTTATAATCATAATTGAACAATCTTCTGGAAAATATTCCTGACCACCGATTATGATCTCTGTTTGATTTGAAAAATCATTATAAATTTCAAAAATAACCTCATCTAAGTGATCAAAGATATTTGAAACATTAGATATTAAATCCAAATCATGAAACTCTGATTGTGAAAATAGGTTGGATAGACCTGTATAAAACACATCATTTTGATTAAATCCCACAAAAACACCTAGACCAGATTCTTGAGAAATTACTTTAGCTAATTTCTTTATATTATTTTCAGTTCCCTTAATTTCTTCATTTCTTAATTTCTTCATTTCTTCTCTCTCTTTTTTATCTAATTCTTTTTCTAATTGAACAAAATTCTTAACATAATATTTATATCCATCTTCAGTTGGAACTCTTCCAGCTGAAGTATGTGGTTGCCTGATTAAGCCCAAATCTTCAAGCTCTGCCATATCATTACGAACCGTTGCTGAAGAAATGTCTAAATGAAATTTTTCCACGAGTGATTTTGACCCCACTGGCTGCGCAGTTTTTATGTATTCTTCAACAATATTTCTAAATAGTTCTTTTTGTCGTAAAATCATAAGTTATCCACATAATTTACAATTATATTTATTATACAAAAATTAGCACTCTCTTGTCAAGAGTGCTAATTTATATTTATATTTTTACACTATTTCTCATCCATTGCTTGATTTGCCAGTTTATCTGCCAATTTGTTCTTTTCTCGAGGAATATATTTAAAAGTAATTTTATTAAATTGCTGTTTTAAATTATATATTTTTATAAAACTATCTTGAAAATCTTTATTTTTTAATTTATATATCCTATTTATTTGAGAACATACTAATTCAGAATCTAAACGCACTTCAACTTCTTTTGGTTGTATTTTTTCAGCTTCTTGCAAACCTAAAACAACTGCTTGATATTCAGCTTGATTATTTGTAGTTTCACCAACATATTTTTTATGTTCTGAAATTATTTGTGACTCATCTTCATTAAAAATCACAACACCAATCCCAGCTGGACCAGGATTTCCACGCGCACCACCATCTGTGTAAATTATTATTTTTTTATTCATATTTTTTTAAATCTAAAATTTTATACTGAAGCTCACGCGAACCATTCCACTCATTAATTCCAAACTCTGCAACTATATCTATATTATCTCCAGCTTTTATTTTATCACCCCATTCTTCTGCTTTATTAAAAGCAATTGCTTTATAATTTTCATTATCTTGAAATAAATTAAAACGCAAAGTATTATTATTCTTGCCTATAATATCTATTTGTTCCACTTTTATATTCTTAACTAAAAATAATGGCTGTGGATTTGCTTCAGCAAAAGGTTCAAATTTTTCTAACTCATCCAACAACTCCCAATTCAAATCTTTCATCTTTAATTTTACATCAATTTCAATACTTGGCACAAGTTCTATGTTTTTTAATTTTTTATTAACTATTTCTGTAATTTTATCAGTAAATTTTTTTAAATTTTCTTTTTTGATTATAGTTAAACCACAAGCCTGAGAATGTCCGCCAAATTTTTCTAAAAATTCAACACATTCTTGCAAGGCTTGTGTAATATTAAATTCAGAAATACTTCGACCAGAGCCAACATATTTGTCATTTTCTTGAGAAAATAAAATTATTGGTCTATTATATTTATCTTTTAATTTTCCAGCCACTAAACCAACGACTCCTGGTAGCCAGTTTTTTTTAGATGCAATTAATATTTTCTGTGTATCTGAAACTTTGCCAAACGTTCCTTCTGCTTCAGCTAACATTTGATCAGCAATTTTTTGTCGCTCTAAATTTTTAGAATTAATATCTTGAGCCAAAGCAATAGACTCTGTTTCATCTTCTGTTGTTAATAATTTATATGCTAGATTTGCATGATCAATTCTGCCAACTGCATTTATTCTAGGAACAATTTGCCAAGATATATTTCTAATATTTAATTTATATAAATCTTCACCTAATGGAACCTCGTCATTTGGATCATATCCATTTGATAGAGAGCACACACGAATTAACTCACGCAATCCTTTGCGTTGAGTTTTGTTTAAAACCATTAAACCATATTTAACTAAAGTTCTGTTTTCGCCTAAAATTGGAGACACATCACCTATTGTTCCTATTGTCACTAAATCTAAAAGCCATTTTTCAAATGCTTCAAATTCTTCAGCATTATTTTGTGATTTAAATAATGCTTGAGCTAATTTAAAAGCAACACCAACTCCAGCTAATTTTTTAAATGGGTAGTTTTCCTTTTTTACTGATGGATTTAAAATTGCTACAGCGTTTGGTAAACTTTCTGCTTCAAGATGATGATCAGTTATAATTACATCAATTTTTGATTTTTTTAAAAAATCAATTTGTTCAATGTTTGTAATTCCACAATCAACTGTGATAATTAAATTGATTTTATCATTAACAAATTTCTGGCAATTTTTTAAATTTAATCCATATCCATCTGTTTCACGATGTGGAATAAAAACTTCAATATTTTGCGCGCCTAATTTTTCTAATGATTTATATAAAACTGTACTAGAAGTTACACCATCTGCATCATAATCTCCATAAATTAAAATTTTTTCATTGTTTTTTATAGCCAAATTAATTCTATCAACAGCCTTTTGCATTTGATTAAATAAAAATGGATCATGAATATCTTGAGTAAAATCTGGATTTAAAAATTCATCAACTTTTTCATGACTATCTAAACCACGATCATAAAGCAGTTGCAAAACAACCGGGCTGTAACCCGGTAATTTTTCTGCAAATTCCTGCGGATATTTTGATTTTATAATCCACTTTTTCATAAAGTCATCCTGAGCGACCTCTAGGACTTTAGGAGCCGAAGGATCCCGTTATTAATTTCACCTTTTCTATCTTTATTTTATAATTTCTAAAGATCTTAGTCAAAATAAAACCACCAATAAATAATTGGTGGTATAAACAAGTTTTTTAATTGATAAAACAACAATTTACATTGCTGGCTGTAATTCTAAAACACCCAATCTTTCTTCAATGGTATTTAAAATTTTCTTATGTTTTTTTGTTTCTTCTTTGTTATCTTTATATGATTTACTATGCATTGTAACTTCTTGTTGTATTTCTGTTAATAATTTAATTTGTAAATCTCCTTGATTTAAGACATCATTAAATTTATCATCAATTTTTTTATCTAATTTATCATGAACTTTATCAATTTTAGTATCTAAAGAATAATGAACTTTTGCAATTTCATTACCCAAATCATCTTTGGTGGCAAAATCTTTTTGGTCTTCTCTGATAGATTCAATATCATCTTTGGTGGCAAAATCTTTTTGGTCTTCTCTGATAGATTCAATATCATCT
>CAZAVD010000053.1:0-3637 GCA_964488715.1 uncultured Gammaproteobacteria bacterium
AATAATGTCCATTATTATAATCATCTCAATGCTTGCGTGGGTCGTCGTGATTTAGTTCTTTCGCTTTCAGTTAAAAATTGCTTTCTTAAACGAATATTATTTGGTGTAATTTCCAAATATTCATCTTCACTCATAATGCTCATGCCTTTTTCAAGTGTTAAATCAATTGGAGGTGTTAAATTAATTGCCTCATCTGCACCAGAAGATCTCATATTTGTTAAATTTTTTCCTTTGATTGGATTTACATTCATATCATCTCCTTTTGCTGTATTGCCAATAACCATTCCTTCATACACTTCTGTATTTGATCCAATATATAACGCGCCTCTATTTTGAAGATTAAAAAGTGAAAAACCAAGAGCTTTTCCTGTTACCATTGAAATCATTGATCCTACATTGCTTTTTTTAATTTCTCCAACAAAAGATTTAAATCCCATAACTCTGGTATAAATAATTCCTTGACCTTTAGTGTCAACTACAAATTCATTTCTATAACCTAATAATCCTCTAGTTGGAATTTCAAATATTATTTTAACACTTCCACTTTCTGGCTCCATGCTTATCATATTACCAGATCTGCTTGAAAGTTTTTCAATCACAGCTCCTGACATTGGCTCTGGAACATTAACAGTAACTTCTTCAAATGGTTCAAATTTTTTATTATCTTTTTCCTTAATAATTACATGTGGTTGAGATATTTGCATTTCATAACTTTCGCGACGCATATTTTCAAGTAAAATCGCAATATGCATTTCACCTCTTCCATATATTTTATAATGATCAACAGCAGAAAAATCAATTTTTAAACCAACATTAACTTCTAATTCTTTTTCTAATCTTTCTTTAATTTGTCTGTTTGTAACAAATTTTCCATCTTTTCCAGCAAATGGGGAACTGTTAACAAATAAATTTAAAGAAATTGTTGGCTCATCAATATTTATAGCTGGCAAAGCTTCTTGCTCTGCATTTAAACAAATTGTTTCTCCAATATAAATATCAGGCAAACCAGCTGTCATCACAATATCGCCAGCTTGAGCTTTTTCAACTTCTTTTCTTTTTAATCCTTCAAATGAAAAAAGTTTTGTGATTTTTCCTTCACGAGTTTTTCCATCTGAATTTTTTACAATTACTTTAGAAGCTTGATTAATTTCTCCTTCATAAATTCGTCCAATAGCAAGCCTGCCTAAAAAATTATCATAAGCAAGATTAAATGGTTGAATTCGTAATGGCTTATCTTGCAATTCTTTACTTGATGCAATTGGAACTTGTTTTAATATTTCATCTAAAAGCGGGGTTAAATCTTTAGAGTCATCATCTAAATTAATTTTAGCAATACCATTTTTTGCAATTGAATAAAGTGTAATAAAATCAAGCTGCTCATCACTTGCTCCTAAATCAAGAAAAAGTTCATAAACCATTTCTTGAACAATGTCTGGTCGCGCAGCAGGTTTATCTATTTTATTTAATACAACAATTGGCTTTAAGCCTAACTCAAGTGATTTTTTTAAAACAAATTTTGTTTGAGGCATTGGTCCTTCTTGAGCATCAACTACTAAAAGTACTGAATCAATAGAACGCAAAACTCGCTCAACTTCTGAACCAAAATCAGCATGACCAGGTGTGTCCACGATATTTATTTTTGTATCTTTAAAATAGATAGAGGTATTTTTTGAATAAATAGTTATTCCTCTTTCTTGTTCAATAGTATCGCTGTCCATACTGTCTCCAGCTTCTGACATTCCTGTTTGTTGCATTAATGCATCAGTTAAAGCTGTTTTGCCATGATCAACATGGGCGATAATTGCTATGTTTCGTATTTCCATTTGTTTATTATTATTTATTATTTTTTACTTTTTGTTTATTATTATTTATTATTTTTTACTTTATCATTTATTTTGTCATCTCGACCGGCTTTTAGGGTTTTTAGGAGCGGAGAGATCTCTTAATTTAATTAGATTAATAAAAACCGCTTTCCTCAAGCGGATGTAGTTAAGTATTATTTATACTACATATTTTTTTCTTTGTCAATGTTTGACATTTTTCTATTTAATGTTAATATTTGTACGAAATAAATAAAATCTTTTTAAAAACAAAATATTGGAGGAAAAAATGGAAGCAAAAGAAAGATTAGACCAAATCATTAAAAACATTGAAGAAGTTATTGAAGAAAAAATTGATCTTGATTTCGTAGACACAGACGAGTTTATTGCTAGATATAAAGATGGAAAAGTTATAATTTCAAAAGGATGCGTCAATAAATTAAACGATGATGAGCTTGCTTTTATTGTGTGCCATGAATTTGTTCATGGGAAAAGGGGACACATAGATGAATCTGATGAGTTGCTTAATGAGTGTGCTGAAAGTGTTACAAACAGCCTTAATAAAATTTGGGACTCAGAAAGTGGTTTTTTTAAAAAACTTGCTGGAAGTGTATTAGTTGGAGCAATTGGTTACACGGGCACAAAAATTCGAGTAAGATCAATGAGCAGAGACCACGAATATGATGCCGATAAAATGGCAGTAGAAATTATGGAAAAAGCCGGATATGATACTAACGGTGCTCGTAGTTTTTTTTCTAAATATTGTCACACAGATCAAGGTTTTATTGGAAATTTATTTTCAACACATCCAACAGGTCAACGTCGTTTAGGAAATATTTCATAAAATTAAATTTTAATTTTTACAAATACAAACCCAACCCAACCCGCTAAATCACAACCTAGCGGGTTTTTTTTATTTCCCACGCCTGTCATCCCTGCGGAGGCAGGGATCCATATTTTAATCACATTTTTAGTATGTATGTAATTAATTACGTAATTAAACATGTAATCAATTACATACATAAAAACCCAATAATCTGGGTTTTTTATTTTGACTTTTTAGGGTAAAAGTGGGAGAATTAATGAGTAATCTATGGCAATCCTTGATGATTTAAAATCTATAGCAAAAACATTAAGAGAAGCTGATAAAATTCCACAATATGAGCAGATTTTAGATGTGAGAGAAAAAATGTTAGAAATGCAAGAAGAGAATAGTAATTTAAAAAAAGAAAATAAAAAGCTAAAAGATAATTCACAAATTGAAAATGATTTAGAAATCAAAAATAATTGTTATTACAGAAAAAGCAATAAATTAGGCCCTTATTGTACTTGTTGCTGGGATGATGAAAACAAATTACTGAATTTACATAAAAAATCATCAGGTAAAATACATTGCCCCAAATGTAAAACAGTGGTCGAATTTGGTAAAACTTTTACAATTTCTAATTCAACTAATCGATCAATATTTAATAAAGGAAGATAATTTTCTATTTCAATTTAATCTTAAAATAATCTTATGAAATTAAAAACTTTTCTTACTAAAAACAAAAATCAAACAAAATCTCAAATCAAAAAAGTTGAAAACTATGAAGAAGATAATTGGGAGGCATGGCATAACGCGGCAGCTACAGATACTTTAAAAGATTTGGGTCCGATTTCAAAAGAAGAAGTTGATTATTATAAAAATTTAAAATTAAAAAATACTTAAAAAATCATTAACCACCTCCCAGTGGTTTTTTTATTTCCATTTTAATGCTATAATTTAATTACATACATAAAATATATGCCTAGAAAAAGACTAGAAGACAAAAACATTC
>CAZAVD010000054.1:0-3579 GCA_964488715.1 uncultured Gammaproteobacteria bacterium
CATAAGGAATTTCATTTAAATACATTTCAAAAATTTCATCTTTAGTAAATTTGCGTTCTAATTGCCAAGTTAAAATTAATTCTTTAAGTTTGCGAATGTAAGTTTTTTCAGGTGAAAGCAAAGCGTTTTTAATAAATTGCTGTGAAATTGATGAGCCACCAACTCGTGTGCCTTTAAATAAATTAGAAAAAACAGATCTAATAATACCTTTTAAATCAATGCCATGATGAGAATAAAAATCACGATCTTCAGCAACTAAAGTTGTCCATTTAACATAATCTGGTAAATCATCTAATTTGATTTTGGTTCTTTTAAAATCTGCGTTAATATCATTTAATAAAATTTCACCAGTGCGATCATAAATTTTAGTTGATTGAGTTGGTTCTTTAGTAAGCAAATCATTTGATTTTGGTAGCTCTCGTGAAAACCATGCAAATGCTATGATAATAAAAATTGTTCCCAAGACAATACAAATAATCACAAACTTAAATAGTTTGCGCAAAAATTTTTGTATAATATTATTATGTCCCACTGATCTGGATTTAAGTTTTTTGGTTTTTTCAGCAATCGGGCGATAGCTTTTTATGGCTTGTCTGCGTCTTTTTTCAGCGCTCTTTTTCCAGCTTTGTGGTGATTTCACATTTGGCATTTTTACCCTGTCATCCCTGCGAAGGCAGGGATCCATCTATTTTATATAAATTCATTCTACCATCCTTGACAGAATTTGGGAAGTGTGATAGGTTGAAGGTACAATTCTATTCATTTTGTCATCTCGAGTGGCTTTTAGGACTTTAGGAGCCGAGAGATCTCTTAACCGTGGAATAACAAAGTTTAAGGGATTCCTCCGCTCATCCCGATACGAACATAAAAGACCTATCGGGATTCGGTCGGAATGACAGAAAGAAAATAATCATCAATCCACAAAAATCAAATCCCCATTCAAATCAGGACGGGGATTTTTTATTTTGGAATAATTATGACTTTAGAGTCTCCTCTCCTTTTCAAGGAGGGGTTGGGGGTGGTTAATAATACCAGGAATTTATTGCTAGTAATATATTTAATAATCTTTTAATTAATTTGATTATTTATTAACCCCCTCTTAATCTCCCCCTTGAAAAAGGGGAGAGACCCTAGGGTCACAAAACTGCTCCAATCAAAATCGCATTATCACCTAATTTAGCATTTAATATTTTAACATTTTTTAAATGCGACCAAGGCACGCGAGAATTAAATTCTTTTTTAATTAAAGGCATAATGTCTTTATGTTCCATTAATCCACCACCTAAAATAAATACATCAGGATTAAAAATTAAAGACAAATTAAGCAAACCAGTTGCAATATTATGAACAATAATGTCATTTGCTTTTTTACGATTAGTTTTTTTATAAATCTTTTGCCATGCTTTTCCAGAAGCAACTGATTCCCAGCAATATTTACTATTGCAACCACAAATTGGAGCTTTGCCAATCCATTGACCAGAAATTTTCATATGTCCAAATTCAGAAGAGGTATTATCTTTACCGCGCCAAATTTTATTATCTATAAAAATTCCACCACCAATGCCAGTTCCAAAAGTTAATCCAACAATATTTTTTAATCCTTTTCCAGCGCCAAATTTTGCTTCAGCTTTTGTAAAACATTTAACATCATTATCAACTTGCACAGGAATTTTAAATTCTTTGCGCAAAATTTCAGTTAGTTTAACATTTTTAAAATCTTTGCCAAAATTTCCAGTTGAAATTACAATGCCTTTTTCATAATTAACTTGTCCAGCAATTCCAATTCCAATACTTACTAATTTTCCTGCCTGCTCAGCTTGCAAATCTGCAATTAAGTTAATAATATTTTTAATAATTTTTGCTTTTCCAGACTTAGCTTGAGTAGGTTTTTTCAGTGTTTTAATAACTTTGTTAGACTTAGTCACAACACCACCTAACATTTTAGTAGCGCCAATGTCCAAAGTGATTGAATATTTCATATTTTTATTTTAATTAGTTTTTATAAACTATTTTTCTATATAATTTTTCATAATTATTAACCATTTTTTCCAAGGTAAAATTTTTTTCTACCCATTGGCGACAATTTTCTGGTTTAATTTTTTCTAAGTTATCTAATGCTTTTTTAAAATCTTTTAAATTATTTTCTTTAATAATAAAACCTGTTTTATTATTGATTACTAACTCTGGAAGCCCTCCTTTATTATAAGTAATTACTGGAGTTCCGCAAGCCATTGCCTCAATTACAACCCTACCAAAGGCTTCCAAGCAATCAACTGGATAAAAAAATGCTTTTGCCTCGCCAAAATATTTATTTTTTTGTTTCTCATCTAAAATACCTAGATATTTGATATTTTTATTATCAATATGTGGTTTAATTTTATTTTTAAAATACCATTCATTTTCAATTGGGCCAGCAAAATACAATTTTTGTTTTGCTTTAATCGCCATACTGATTGCTTTGTGTAAATTTTTATTTTTTTCAATCCTACTTATCCAAATTAAATAATCTTTTTTATTTTTTTGTAATTTATAATTACTTAAATCCATTGAATTGTATATTAAATCTGAATTTATAAATTTAGAGTATTCTTTTTTAATATATTTTGAAACAGAAATAAATTTGCAATTAGTTTTTATTTTATTTTGTTTAATAAATTTTAACCAGTTTAAAAAATCAGGTCCAAGATCATCATAGTGTCCATGCAAACTTACAACTGTTGGTTTTGAAAAAAATAATGCGGGATAAAGCGCAACAATATCATGAGTAACAATATGAACTATGTCAAAATTATTAGAATAAGCTGATGTTAAATTTTGCAAATAAGTTTCAATTTTATTATCAAATCTTTTAGATAATTCTCCAAAACTTCTATTTACAATATCATTTGGTGATTTGTATTTTTTGTTTATCTTATTATAAAATTTTTCTCCAGCATGATAGACATCCATTTCTTGAATATTATATTTTGATTTTATTGTTTTTACTCCTTTTGGTAATTTTGCATTTTTATCAGCAAAAACAGTTACATTATGACCATTTTGAACCAAGCCTTGTGCTAAAAAATATACATAATTCATCATCCCGCCTTTAAAAGGAATTTTTAATGGGCGATAAGGTTTAAATATAATTGCAATTTTAAGCTTTTTGTTTTTCATTATTTTTTAACTAATTTTTTATACAATTTTTCATAATCATCAACCATTCTTTCCACACTAAAATTTTTTTCTACCCATTCTCTGCAGTCTTGCCGTTTAATTTTATTTATATTTTTTATAGCACTAATCATTTCTTTTTCAGTCTTAACCACAAAACCAGTTTTATTGTGTGAAATAATTTCTGACATTGCGCCTTTATTAAAAGCAATAACTGGTGTTCCGCAAGCCTGTGCTTCAACAGGAACTAGACCAAATGGCTCATGCCAAGTAACTGGGTTAAGCAAAGCAGTAGCATTTTTTAGTAATTTAACTTTTTCTCTAAAATCAATTGGACCAATATATTTAATATCTTTATTTAAATAAGGTTCAATTTTTTCTTGAAAAAACTTTTTTTGTCCATATTTACTACCAGCTAAAATTAGT
>CAZAVD010000055.1:0-3384 GCA_964488715.1 uncultured Gammaproteobacteria bacterium
ATACAAAAATTTATAATGCCAAAGTTAATATAGATGAATTAAAAGCTTTAATATCTAAATATTCAATGTTTATTAGCGCAGACACTGGTCCAATTTATATTGCTGAAGCATTTAAAGTGCCCACAATTGATATTGTTGGTCCAGTTGATGAAAACGACCAGCCGCCTCAAGGTAAATATAATCTAATTGTTAAAGCTGATAGAAAAAAATCAGAATTATATGTTATGAATGCCCGCAAATATAATATTAAAGAAGCCCAAAGGCAAATTAATGATATTACAATTAATATGGTTATTGAAAAATTTGAAGAATTATGCAAAAAATTAAAAAGTATTTAAAAAAAATTTCTCAAAGCAACTTTGTAAAAGATACAGCTATTTTGCAAATGGGAACATTTTTTTCAACTGGCTTAACTTTTTTAGCTTCAATTGCTTATGCTCGGTTTTTAGGTCCTGAAAATTATGGCAAATATGTTCTAATTTTTGCATTTGTAAGTTTAATACAAATATTTATGCATTTAGGCGCTGATTATGCTGTTTTAACTTTATTATCAGAAGCTTGGACAAAAAAAGATAAGCAAGAAATAAAAAATTTAATTATTTTTTTCTTTAAAGTAACTTTAATTGTTAGTTTAACTATTGGCATTTTAGCAATTATTTTTTCACCAATAATAGCTGATTCAATTTACAATAATTCATATATTGGCATATTAGCGCGATGGATTTTGTTAGCTTGTATGCTAAAAGTTATGTTTTCTTTGTTAATAATTATTTTACAAGTTGCGCGCAAAATAAAACATTTAACTATTATTGAAAATATAAATAAAATAATTTATATTTTAGTTCCAGTTGCATTTGTTGTTTTATTTAAATTCGGTTTACCAGGAATAGTTTGGGGGCATCTTGTAAGTTCTATTATATTTTTAATTTTTTCTATTTATTTTTATAATTTATTACTTAAAAAAACAGATTTATTGCCAAATTTTAAAGAAATCTTTTTAGGATTAAAATCTGTTTCTATTAAAAAATATTTTAAATTTGGATTTACTATTGCAGTTGATAAAAATTTAGCTAGCTTGTATTCAATTTTGCCATTATTCTTTTTAGGTATGTTTGTGAATGATGCTGAAGTAAGTTATTTTAAAATTGCTTTTAGCTATCTTGGTTTGGCTTTAATATTTTTAAAACCAATATCACGATTATTAATGGTTCAATTTCCAAAATCAAAAACTTATGGCAAAAAAGAATTAAAAAAACATTTTTATAAATCAACTTTATATTCAGTTTTAATGGTTTGTATTATAATTTTGCCAATGTTATTGCTAAGCCGTTATTTAGTTGATTTTTTTTATGGTATTAAATATTTGCCAAGTGTTAAAATAATTTATATTTTATGGCCATATGTTATTTTTTCAGCTTTTGGAGTTGGTTTAAGCTCAATGTTTCGCGCGCTTAATAAAATGCGCATAGCAATTACAGCTAATTTAATTGTTTTAATTTTAACCACACCTTTGATTTATTTGGCTATAAAAACTTATGGACTAACAGGAATGGTTATTTCAGTAATATTCTGGACAATAGTTCCAATTTTTATTTTATTAATATATTTTTATAATTATTTTAAAAAATCAAATTTAATTCATGAAGAAAATAATACTAATTAATCGTGCTTTAACTAGAGCAAAAAAATTTCATATATCCCGCCGCAAATGGCAGCCTTTAAATTTATTATACATAGGAACTTATTTAAAAAATAAAAATATTCCAGTCCAAATAATTGATTGCCGCGCGCAAGATTATAATTCACAAGATCTAGAAAAAATTCTTTTAAAAAAACAGCCTAATATTGTTTTAATTGCTAGTGATCCATTTGATTTTTATCAATGTCCTAATCCTTCAATGCAATCGTTTTATAATTCAATTGATTCTGCAAAAAAATCAGGTGCTAAATATATTTTATCAATTGGCCCGCAGGCAACAATTTTTTCTGAAAAATTATTATCTTCTACTCCTATAACTCATATTATAAAGCAAGATAATCCAATTAAAGCTGCTAAATTAATTTTAGATTTATTAAATAATAAACAAACTGAAAAAATAATAGACTCTGGACATTTAGAAAATTTAGATGAATTGCCAATAGGAAACTATGATTTATTAAATATGGAAAAATATAGCGCTAATATGCCAAATTTTCCATCTGGAAAATTTACAATTATGTCAATTAGCCGCGGCTGTCCTTTTCAATGCAAATATTGCTTTAAAAAATTAATTGGATCAAAAATTCGTCAAATGAGTTTAAAGCGAACTGAAAAAGAATTAGATATTTTAGTTAATAAATATCAAATTCAAAATATATATTTTATTGATGACTTTTTTACATTTGATTTTGAGCGAATTTATAAGTTATGTGATATTTTAAAAAAATATAATTTAAAATGGGGGTGCCAAACTCGCACAGATTATGTAGATGAAAATTTATTAAAAGCAATGAATAACGCAGGTTGTGTTTATATTTCATATGGAGTAGAAAGCGGAAGCCAAAAAATATTAGACAAATCAACTAAAAATTTAAAAATTAATAGTGTAGCTAAAATTATTAATCTAACCCGCAAATTAGGTATTTATGCTCATTTTAATATGATATATGGCTTTCCAAATGAAACAAAACAAGATTTTATGCAAAGCATAAATTTTATGATAAAAAACAAAGAATTTTCTTTACCTGGCGCAATTCGTTTTTATCCTGGCTGTCAATTTTATAATGAACTAATTCCAAATGCATCTGTTAAGGAAATAGAAAAAATTTCTAATAATTTGTCATTGTCTAAGCTTAAACAATCAGTCGTAGATCGCGGTTTAGCAAAATTAATTTTAGCTAAAAAAATACATAATAAAGAATTTGATTGGAAAATATTTTATTATTTATTAAAATATTTATTTCCAAATTTTGTATTAAAATTTCAAAAAAATAAATTATGAAAACACTTCTTATTTATCCACCTTTACATAATTTTTTAGGAAGCTGTCATAGCGCAACTACTCCTTTAGGTTTAATGTATTTAGCAGCTGTTTTAGAAAAAAATAATTATTTAGTTAAAATTATAGATGCTGAAAAGCTATTGCTTTCTTGGGAAGATTTAAAGCAAAGAATTATAAAAGAAAAACCTGATATAATTGGTATTGGTGGAACAAGTTTAAGTTTGCCAGCTTTATGTAAAACAGCAGAAATTTGTCACAACATATTGCCTAATGCAAAAATAATAGCTGGCGGAGCTGGTGTAACTTTTGAACCTAAAAAAGTTTTGCAAGAAAATCCAGCAATTGATTTGGTTGTAATGTATGAAGCAGAAAAAACCATTCTTGAAATAATGGAATATTTTAA
>CAZAVD010000056.1:0-3348 GCA_964488715.1 uncultured Gammaproteobacteria bacterium
AATTTATGAAACTCAAAATCTCCAAAACTCACCACAAAATATTTTTCACAGTTTTGATAATTTTTGTTTTATTAATAATTTTGTCAGTCTGGGATTTTGGCGATGATAAAGAAATAATTTGGGGCGCGACTTTTTCAAAAAAACAAGCCGAAATATTGGGTTTAGATTGGAAATTGGCTTATAGAAAGATTTTAAATGAAATGAATTTTAAAGTCTTGCGAATTCCATTTTATTGGGATGAAATTGAAACTAAACCTGATTCATATAATTTTGCAGATTATGTTTGGATGATAAATCAAGCATCAAATAAAAATATTGAAGTTGTGCCTGTAATTGGCCGCAGAGTCCCGCGATGGCCTGAATGCCATACTCCAAAATTTTATAAAGATTTATCTGAATATGAATTGCAAGAAAAAATTTTTGCATTATTAACTCAAGAAATAAAATTTTTTAAAAATTACAAAAATATTAAAAAATGGCAATTAGAAAATGAACCTTTTGCAAATTTCTTTGGCAAATGTCCTCTAGCTAATAAAAAATTATTTCAACAAGAAATTGATTATGTAAAAATTTTAGATCCTGGACGGCCAATTTTAGTTACTGAATCTGGTGAATTGTCTTCATGGAAAAATGGCGCTAAACTAGGAAATATCCTTGGGGTTTCAATGTATCGCCAAACTTGGAATAAAAATTGGGGGTGGTTTAATTATCCTTTTGCTCCAGCCTATTATCACTTCAAAGGACAAATAATTAATCTTTTAACTAAAAATAAAAATATTATTAATACAGAACTTCAAGTTGAGCCATGGGCATTTAATGATGACTTATCCACAATGGATCTATTTGACCAATTTTACTCAATGGATTTAAATAAAGTTAAGGAAAATATTAAATTTGCCAAACGTGCTGGCTTTCAAGAAAACTATTTATGGGGCATTGAATGGTGGTGGTGGCTTGGTCAAAAACATGGACATTGGGAATTTTGGGAATTAGGTAAAACAATTTTAAAATAGCAATAAGCCAGAATTAAAAAACTGGCTTTTTTTATTTTTTAAAAAGTGCTAAAATTAAGATATATAAATATACACAAATTATCATAAACATATGAATAACTCCCCATTTAAAAAAATTGAACATCAAACTGAAGAAGCAGTAGATAAAATTGAAGATATTGTAGATGATGTAAAAAAGAAAATTAAAAAACCATGGTATCAAAAAATTCATATCTGGATTTTTTTTATCTTTTTAGGTGTAATAATTTTTAGTGCTTTTGCATATTTTACATATTGGATTCCAATAAAAAATTCCATTGTTCTTGCGCAACAAACTCAAAATAGCTTTGAAAAAGTTCAAGCGCATTTATTAAACGCAGATTTTGTAT
Organism: uncultured Gammaproteobacteria bacterium; assembly: GCA_964488715.1. GTDB lineage: Bacteria > Patescibacteriota > Patescibacteriia > UBA2196 > UBA2196 > CAYNCE01. The sequence continues at coordinate 1,382 of CAZAVD010000056.1, forward strand.
CTGCCAAAGATGAAATTGAAAATGCACAAAAACTTTTAATTAAACTAGAAAAAAATATAGATAAGTTAGATTCACCTTTAATGTTTAGTTATTTACAAGCACAATATTCAGGCGTGAAAAATTTAGTTATTGCTGTGCAAGAATTTAGTGATGGTTTATATTTACTAACAAATTTAGCACAAGATACTTTGTCAAATATAAAACAAGATCCACAAAATAAAAATTTAATTATCTCATCTAATCAAAGAAAAGAAATTTTAGAAAAATTTGCGAAAAAACGTCCTGAATTAAATGGAGCTAAAGCTCAAATTGATCTTGCTTTAATTGCCCTTAATTCAACTCCAGCTAATAAATTAAATCCGCAACTAGCAAAATATGTTGTTGAATTGCGCGCTAAAATGGTTTTACTGCGTGATTTTTTAAATAAAGCTGTTAGTTTATCAGAAAATTTACCTGAATTATTAGGATTAAATTCAACCAAAACTTATTTATTCTTACTTCAAAACAACAATGAACTTCGACCAACTGGTGGATTTATTGGCACAGTTGGAATTATGAAAATAAAAAACGGAGAAATTATAGATTTTGAAACTGATAATGTTTATGATTATGATAAATTTGCAATTAATAAATTAAAAATCCAACCACCTGCACCAATTAATAAATATACTGGTGTCAAATATTGGTATTTGCGTGATAGCAACTGGTCACCAGATTTTACTCTAGCATCTAAAAAGATTGAAGAATTTTACCATAAAGAAGCAAATCTATCTGCAGGGCAATTACCTAATCATAACATTGACGGGATTATTGCAATTACTCCAAAAATTATTAAGGAATTTCTAGCAATCACAGGCGCTATTGACATAGATTCTTTTGTATTTAATAAGGATAATTTTGTTGAGCGATTGCAATATTTAGTTGAAGTTGGCTATGAAGAACAAAATGTGCCTTTTTGGCAAAGAAAAAATATTGTCGGCAGATTAGGACAAAAATTAATTAATCGCGCTGAAAATATTAATGTTAATGGTTGGGTAGAGTTAACTAAATCAATTTTTAATAATTTAAATCAAAAGCATATTTTAGTAAATATTAAAAATCCAGTTGTGCAGCAAAACATTGAGATGCAAAATTGGGCTGGCGCAATTAATTCTACTCAAGATGATTATTTAGCAGTAATTGACGCTAATTTAGCAGCTTTAAAATCAAACCAATGTGTAACACGCCAGATTAATTATTCATTTGTGCCTGATGAACGTTCATTGAACGTTCAAAAAATTAAAGCGCGTGTAGATATTATTTATAAAAATAACTGCACATTTACTTGGAAATCAACTCGTTACAGAACTTATACTAGAATTTATGCGCCTTTAGGTTCAGAATGGATTAAAACAATAGGATCAATGGATAATGACCGCTCATCAGTTCCAGGCAAAACAGATGTTTCAGAAGAATCTGACAAAACAGTTTTTGGAACATTTATTGCTGTTGAGCCAGGTGAAACTGGAACTTTAAGTTTTGAATATTATCTGCCAGATTATTTATCTGAAAAAATATTTAATGGCAAAGAATACAATTTATATTTACAAAAACAAGCTGGCACTTATAATGATAAATTAAATATTAATCTATTGTTTCCTTATGAAATAACTTTTGCTACCCCAGGCGAAGCAAAAGAAAAATGGGGGGATAATAAATATGAATTAAATTCTAACTTGCTAATTGATAGAAAAGTTAGGATTGGGTTTTAAAAATATGTTAGACAAAAAAATCTTACAAAAAAACATTATCTCTGAATTAAATTTAGAAATGCTTGATGATGAAAAAAAAGTTGCTTTACTTGATAAAATGTCAGAAGTGATTCAAAAAAGAATGACTTTAAAAGTTTTAGAAAAACTTTCTGATTCAGAGCAGGATGAATTTGAAAAAATAATGGACAAAGAACCAGATAAAGTTTCTGATTTTTT
>CAZAVD010000057.1:0-3111 GCA_964488715.1 uncultured Gammaproteobacteria bacterium
ACTTCTTTTATCCCCGATGTTATACGACATATTACTCGGCGGTTCACTTTAGAAAGATTTATAATTATTAACAATCTAATCTAAATATTATGAGAAAAAACCTAGATTCAATTATTTTTGCAGTCATTTTTATTACATTAATGTCTTCATCTGTTTTTGCATCAATGGCGATGCCCAGGTATGGGATAAATGAGCAAACAAAAGAATGTTCTGAATTTTTTATGGGTGATGAATGTGTAGGTTGCACATTTCCAGAAGGTTGGGAGATGATTGAAGATTTTCAATGCCCAACTGGATATAAAAAAATTCAAAAAAATTCAGTTTGCACCCCCAGAAAAGATTCTTTCTGCTGTACTGTCCAACATTCCGGAGCAAGTGGAGATTGTGAAGATGTTGTTGTAAATGATGTGGAACAAAAATGTGCTTTTGTTGAAGATATTAATGCTTGTGGAATACTCCCGGAAAATTGGAATCAAGCTGAGGAAATTGAATTTTGGGGCAAGGTATGTCCATCCTGGGAATATGAATGGTTGGAAGAAAAATTGAACTGTGAGGCAAAAATAATTGAAAAAGACAATATTGATAACCAGAATGACATTATTGATGATCAACAACCAAAATCAAACTTTATTCCAATCATTGGAATTTCAGCAGTGGTTATCATTTTATTGATAATCTTGTGGTTTTTTCTCATAAAACGAAGATAAAAGTAAACCGCCTGCGTCATACGCTGCGGATTTCTTACAGAAATCCTTGGGGACGCTGCGCTTTCGTCGCTATCGCTCCTCACCCTCGTATAACAAGGGATAAAAGGAAATTTGCTCGGCTCGCAAATTTCCCAAATTTCTTCCGCTTCGCTCCAGAAACTTCCCTTAAGCCCGATGTTGTGTGAAATTTTTGAAAAAAGGAAAATTAAATTTTTTCAAAAACTACACACAACAAAGTATATCTGGCTGCGCCAGAGAGTAATATTTTTATAATTTCTTGATTTATTAAATACAGCCCTTTTGAAATTTTTTAAAAAAAGAAGCCCTCACCTCCGCTTTAAAAGCATTGATGAGGACTTGAAAATGAACTGCGTCAGCTATTCAATGGTGACCTCGAGTGCGGCAAGAAAAATGTTATAAACCTCTTGCCAGTACGCCTGATATTCGGCGCCCTCTGCTTTGGAACCTTCGTAGCAGTAGTCCTTGGTTGCAAAGACTCTCACTCTGTCAGTGCCAAAATCGACGACTCCGTCCGCATTACCGTCAGAAAAGGCATCAACACTGAGATTATCTGTTGTGCCATTGGGACGTACCCACACGGCAACACCTTCACCCCACCACTTGTAGTCCATGGTATATCGTTTGTCATGATAGACAAATACCACACGGAAACCGCCTTCTCCACTGGGGTCGTCCAGAGATTTCAGCAAAAACTTATTTGCCGGTGCCTTGTAAACCTTAACGACCAAGTCAATAACCTGCTCCTTGGTAAACGACATTTTGGTTTCCGCGGCGTTGGTGGAAATGGCAAAAAAAGTGGTTACAAACAAGACGGTTACAACTAACATTGCGGTACGCATAAACTACCTCCTTGGCTAAGTTTTTTAAAGAAATGACACTGAAATTAGTATCAAAATAGTATAGCAGAAATAACTTAAAATGTCAAATCTACTAACCACGAAAAATTTCAAAAGGGCTCTAATATTAAAGAAAATTATAAAAATATTACTCTCTGGCTTCGCCCAAATTTTTAATATAATAATAATTATAATAATGAATATCAAAAACTTCAGATATACTAAACGTTGTATGCCATTACCCATTAAAGTATAAAAATAATAAAGCTGGTAAATTATCAGCTTTTTTGATATATTTAATATGTTGTTTAAGGTAACAGCAGACAACACAGCATATACGGTTTCACTACGCTTACGCTTGTTTCACCCAAATCCTGCTTTGCAGGACTTCGTATATGCAGAGACGTTATCGGAAATTGACTGGCTACGTTTAATGCGATAAAATTTAAAAAATTATTTATTTAACCAAAAAAATTATGGAAGAAAAAAATCTTTTGCAAATCAAGTTCGGTTCATTTATTAAGCTGTTTTCCTCAATATTTCTATCTCTTGGTAGTGTTGCTGGAATATTAGTTTTTGTAATAAGTTTATTTGCTGGAAATGCTACGGCAAATCTCGGAACAATCCAGCTTACGGGAATCCCTGCAGGTTTGGTTAGTTTGATTCTATTCCCAATAATTTTTTATTTGATGGGAATAATTTGGGGACTATTTGCGTTTTTGCCTTTTAAATTTTTTCTAAAATTGATCAAAGGGTTAAGATTAAAGATTAATCTGGCATAACCGCCAGTCAACATCCGATAACACGGTATATGGGGTTCGATGATTTTTACTCAATTAGATTTCAAAGGACTGCAAAAATCATCTCTCCTAAATTTTGGAAACACTGATGTAATTCAAAAGGAAGTTTCCAAAACTTCCCATATACCGAAACGTTATACGCAATTTAGTTTAGAATTTTTTAGTGCAAAGATTTATATTTTATAACCCATTTTAAAATCATATGAAGTTCAGGAAGTTCAAAAAAGACGACATCAGACAAGTAGCTGAAATTAAGAATTCTGTTTTTAGCAAGTTCAATAGCTCTGAGTATTTCAAAAAAGAAGCTATCGATTGGTATTTAGATTTTACCAACCTTAAAAAATCCGATGAAGAGTTATTTGAAGCATTTTATATTTCAGATAAAAGTATTTTTTTCGTAGCGGAAGAAAATAATAAAATCATCGGATATATTAAAGGGAGTAAGGATAGAATCGGCAATTTGTTTGTTCTTGGAAATTCTCACAAAAAAGGAGTTGGTAAAAAACTTGTTGAACTATTAGAGAAAGAAGCTAAAAATCAGAATTCTAAGGAGATTAAAATCAGATCGTCTATTTATGCTGTTCCTTTTTATCAAAAAATGGGTTATAAAAAAACAACAGGAGTAAGAAATTTACACAATTTAAAGATTCAACCGATGAAAAAAATTCTAAACTAAACTTCTCGCTATCGCTCGACCACGCTGCGCTCTCCTCCTTTCAGTCGTCGGGGCGTATAACAAGGGATATA
>CAZAVD010000058.1:0-3081 GCA_964488715.1 uncultured Gammaproteobacteria bacterium
AAAGACAAATCTCACCAAAAGAACAAACTAATGATACAAAATTAGACATAACTTTGCGTCCAAAAAATTTAGATGAATTTATTGGTCAAAGCAAAATTAAAGACAGTTTAAAAATTTTTATTCAAGCAGCAAAACAGAGAAACGAAGCCTTAGAACATACATTGCTTTATGGCTCTCCAGGTTTAGGCAAAACAACTCTGGCTCATATTATTGGTAAAGAAATGGATTCAAATGTTCGCGTTACTTCTGGACCAGCCATTGAACGCGCTGGCGACTTGGCAGCGATTTTAACTAATTTAGAAGCTGGGGATGTTTTGTTTATTGATGAAATTCATCGCCTTAATCGCACAGTTGAAGAAGTGCTTTATCCAGCAATGGAAGATTATTGTTTGGATATTATAATTGGCAAAGGCCCGTCTGCCAGAACTTTAAGACTGGATTTGCCAAAATTTACTTTAATTGGCGCAACAACTAGATTAAGTTTATTATCATCTCCATTGCGCGATCGCTTTGGTTCAACTTATCGTGTTGACTATTATATTAATGATGAAATGCAAAAAATTATTCAGCGGTCTGCAAATATTTTAAATTGTGATATTGAAAATGGCGCTGATTTTGAAATTGCAAAACGAAGCCGATCAACTCCGCGCGTTGCAAATCGTTTGTTAAAACGCGTGCGCGACTATGCGCAAGTTAAAGCAGATGGTATAATTAATTTAGATATTTGTCAGCAAGCTTTAAATATGCTTGAAGTGGATGAATTTGGTCTTGATGATATTGACCGCAGAATTTTAAAAACTATAATTGAAAAATTTAATGGCGGACCAGTTGGATTAAGCACTTTGGCTGCATCAACTGGTGAGGAAATGGCTACTATTGAAGATATTTATGAACCATTTTTAATGCAATTAGGATTTTTAGCCCGCACTCCTCGCGGCAGAGTTGTAACAAAATTAGGATATGAACATCTTGGTTTTGATCCACCAATTCAACAAGAAAATCTTGTCTAATAAAATCCCTTAATTACTCAATAACTCAATTACTCTTTTATGGAACTCTCCTTAAGTATATTTTTAATAATTTATTTAATTTGTCTACTGTTTATTATAGTTATGACTGTTTTTAATTTATATCATTCCTGGCGTTTTGGAATGAATAATTTTACAAATTTTTTAATGATGGCTATTTATATTGTTGCTTTATTTGTAATTATATTTTTTTCAGTTAAGTTTATTGCTGGTGTTGATTGGAAAAGCACTTTTGAAGTTAGTATTTTTTGAAATAAAAAAAGACACCTAATAAAAGATGCCCTTGTGAAAAATGGTTTTGTTGATTACTGTTTTTCATTATTAATAATCCTGATTAATAATCCTGCTAATTGCAGCTAATACAGAATAGACGCCTATTGTAAAAAGACTAGCAACAAAAGAATTTTGTGTAATTAATCCTACGGCAGCACCAATTGATACGCCAGCTATAAGACCAAATATTCTCCACATATCAATTTCCTCCAATTTAAATTAAATTTAAAACCCCCCTATTCATTTTTACGCATAAGCAAGTTCCAAAAACAGGATCCAAATGCGCTCATTAAAACACAAACTAATATTCCTAATAAAAAAATAATCGCACTCATTTGTTTTATAAGCAATAAAAAACATCCCCCTCCAAATACTCCAACTATAACTCCAGTTATAGTACCAAGAAATAGCGCTGTTTTTTCTAGCTCCTTTTCAATTTCATTGTCCTCTTTTTTGGAATCAGACATTGATAATTTACGTTTTACAGACATAATCAGCATACCAAAAACTATTCCAAACATTCCTAAAAAAAATAAAAATAACATAGGATGATACATAATTTCCTCCAATTTAAATTAATTTATTTCTTAATACCAATATTATACACTAATTGAAAATTTTGTCAAGGATTTGTACTAGAAGACCACATAGGTAACACTTTTGAATATTTCTGAACAAACTCAGCAGGAGCTAGATAATCTAAAGATTGATGAGGTCTGCCAAAGTTGTATTCTACCAGCCATTCAGTTAATCTTTGATTAAATACTTCAGTATCACTAGTCATATTACCCAATGAGATAAATTCTTCTTTTAATGTTCTATTAAATCTTTCACATACAGCATTATCCTTAGGAGTCCTAGTTCTAGAGAAATATCTATTTAATTGTAATGAATTACATGCTTTATCAAAATGTTTCATAAACTCTGATCCATTATCTGTTTGAATGTTTTCAATATTACCATTTAAAGCATAATTTAATCTTAACAAAAAATCCTTGGTTGATAAAGAACTATGATTAACATACATTCTAGCAAAAGCTAATTTATTAAATTTATCAATAGCTGTAATAATATATCTTTTCTGTCCATTCCAATATTTAACAATAGTATCAAGACATATTAGATAACCTGATTTAGGTTTAATCTTTAATTCTGTAATTCTTTTCTTTTGCTGTGATCTAGCTCTTTTAGCTTGTATGCGATCTTTTCTAACTGGTTTGTAATATATACCTGATGATTCTATGATACACTGTACATTCCACTCACTAATAGATTTGTCTAATGAATACTTTCTTTTGTATTTTTCAAATATTTTAACTTTACCATATTTAATGTATTGTTTTCTTAATTCAACCACTCTATCATATTGAACATTAGTATATTCCTTTTGCCTAGTATTGTGGGGCGCTTTAGATTTATCTTCTAATGTTCTTAGATTAGATTCATCAAACACATTAAACCATTTGTAAAATGTCTTTCTAGATATTCCATAATATCTGCATGTTAGACTTACATTATTATCTGATTTTGTATAATAGTAGATAATCCATTCTAATCTCTGTATAGCTTGTTTAGATAATTTTAATACTTTAGCTGTTTTTCTTAATCTCTCATATTTATCTGAAAGTCCAACTTTGTTGAACTTAAAATATGGCCATTTATTCTTAAATATTTCATCTTTATTCATATGATATACATAGGTTAATTACTTATCTAATCTAACAAAATCTAATGATTTTGATAAATTAGGAGTGTTACCTATGTATCTCATCTTGTTCAG
>CAZAVD010000059.1:0-2706 GCA_964488715.1 uncultured Gammaproteobacteria bacterium
ACAATGTAAATTATTTCCATGTTTTTATGTTATCAAATGGGCAACATTTCAGCTAACGTTCCGGCGTATGCGTCGTGACGAATGAGAGTGGTGGCAAACTGTCGGCGGAGCCGTGCCGCCTAAACGAACGAGCCATGACGTGTACGCCGTGTTAGGCGATGTTGCCGAAGTTATTTACAGAAATAAAGTACTTGGGGTTAGGCAGAAGGTTGGATTATTGTTCTCTTCTGCCACGATGATTTTCGCTAATTATATGCAGCCCACATCATCTCGAACGCTCGATGTTCGGCATCGATCTCATCTTGCGTGATAAGTCCACGCACAACTATCGGTGTCCGGAGATGAAGAAGTTTAAGAAAGAACAGAAACTTGAACGGGATGTGCCGTCGAAGCACATCTTCAGTTGGAACTGAACCGTCAGAGTGCGGAGCAACGATGATAATCTCCTTACCGTAGTCACTGCGGTAATTGATAACCACCCAATCCAGTTCCATTTTTTTCATCATCGATTGTGCTAGACTCATGTGCTTCTCCCCTTAGCAATCCAACCCCAAGTACTTTATATTTATGATGTGAAATAGCTGCCCTGTAGCTTAAATCAATACAAGAGAATAGGCAATGTCGCCTAACGTTTCAGTATATCTGATGTTTGCTTTCATTCCATTTTATCAATTTAATTTATGGAAGCAAATATGGGTCGAGCGAGGGCACGAGCGAGCCAGATATACTGTGTTGTGCGAGGGTTATTTTTCTGTAATACAATGGAAGAAAAATAAAGTGCAACGACCCCGAAGCGTATTTTTCAATAATTTTTTCATTCCTTATTATTTTGTTGAAGAATTTTATCATTATTCGAAATTTTTATTTTTTCCGTTTTTCTTTTTCCAAGAGGGGTTAGGGGTGAATTGGAAAAAGAAAAACACCTTATTTATTTACGATCAAATAACCTTCATTATACATTTCTAAAGGACCTTTTTTAATAACCCCATATTTATCAATGAACATCGTTGGTCCATTTGTTGAGGCCGTAAAAATATTTATTCTATTTTCTATTGCTCTAAAAATAGCATCTCTTGCATGTAAATATGGCATAAAACTTCCAAATCTATCATCGTCAACTGGGGAAAACAACAAATCGTTATCCTGAATTCTTTTTGAGATATCACTGTAATGCAAATCATAACAAATATCAGATGTGATTTTTACAGCTTCTATTTCAATTGAATTATGGACTTCTTTTTTTATTTGAATTTTTTCACTTGGAGCAACATGTGTTTTATAATTTTTTAAAACCTCTTTTCCATTTGTCCCCACCATTACAACAGTATTAAATGGATTTCCTTCAGTTTGCTCTTCTCTATTAAAAATAAGGTAAATATTATTTTCTTTTGCAAAGTTTTGAAGCTCTGATGTCTGATCTTCTTGAATCATATTTTCAGGCCACAATACAAAAATCTTTTTCTCTTTATTTTCAACTTCTAAAAGAGCATTTTGTGTTAATTTTTGCAATGTTTTAACATCATTTTTATTAGCATTTGCATAAAATCCATTTTCTGGTGAAGATTGAATTCCTATTAGTATGAATGGTTGATTATGAGAGTTGGATATTTTTTCAATATGATAGTTTCCAAAAGAAAAAATCATTACCAAAGAAACAATACAAACCATTACAAGATATTTTTTCTCTTTCATCCATGCATATGCCAAAAGAGCATTTGAAAGGAGAATAGTAAAAATAATTCCAAAAATTCCAGTAAAACTTGCAAGTTGTAAAATGGTAAAATTTTGCCATTGAGTATAAGCAAGTTGTGGAATCCACCAATTTTCTGTAAATGGAAGATTAATTCTTAAAAATGTAATTAGTACCCATACAGAAATAATAATTCCAAGTTCTAAAATGATATTTTTCTTTTTAAGAATATTTGGTGCTACAAAAATAAGTCCCATTAAAGAGAAATATGTGAGTTTTAAACATGCCTCCCACCATTCCATAAAATTAAAATACCATAAGCTTGTTGGAATGATCCATGCTCCAAAAAAGAGGAGTCCAGCAAAATATTTTTTATTATTTGGGATTTTATTAAGTGAAATAAATACAGGAGCAATAAGAAAAAATGCAAGAAACTCCCCCCATATTTCACGAATAAAAAACGGGATATTAAGGAGTAGCCCTGAAATAAGAATTATTAAAAATGGGTTTTTAATTACATTACTCATTCTATTCATGATATTTTAAAAAGTTATAGATTTATAAAATTATTTATTTCGGAGCGATAGCGGAGAAATTCCTTTTATCCCCCTTATTATTATAAAGAAAAAAATTAAATTTTCATTCCTTTTTTAAATTCTTCAACAAAATTCTTTTTAGAAAAAAAATTATTGAAAAATATGTCGCACAACGTTTCCGCATGATGCGAAGTTTTTGGCTTCCTTCCTTATTATATTTTATTAAGAAAAGGAAGACAAAAATTTGGGTGGAGAAAATCTGCTCTCATAATTATATTTCTCTGGAGCGAATGCGTAAGAGAAAGTTTAGATTAATGCAGATTTTTGGAACCGCATATGCAGGTGTTGTACGATGTAAATTTTTTATCTCGTTTTTTGTTATATAAATCTTGTTATAAGAAAAGAAAATTTGATTTTTTCGTTTTGGGTAAAGGGCAGAGGGGAATTAAAGGGGTGAATGCCCTTTGCCCAAAACACCTT
>CAZAVD010000059.1:2716-3055 GCA_964488715.1 uncultured Gammaproteobacteria bacterium
ATTCCACTACTGTAATACTTTCAAATTCTTTAAAAGATTTTCCACGTGGATTTAATAATCGTAAAAATTTTAATTCGGGTATATACATCGCATATCCTTTTGGTGGTGTACCAGCTAAGGCATAAATTTTACAGATACCAACTGCTTTGAGTTCGTATTCGTAAAGCTTTCGTTCCACATCAACGGAACCACCAAATTTTTTTGAATAATGTTTATTTAATAATAATTTAATTTCATCTTTAGTTATCTCGCCAGATTCTTGGATTTTATAAATTGGTCTCATATTTTTCTATTTAATTATAATTTTATTTTTTAGTGTTAAAACATTTAACATCGGAT
>CAZAVD010000060.1:0-2760 GCA_964488715.1 uncultured Gammaproteobacteria bacterium
AAGTTATCCACACAAATATGGCTAAAAAAGTTAATAAAATTCAACCTGTTAATCAGCCTTTGACTGAGGAAAGATTTGTTGAACTTACAAAGAACTTTTTAATTAAAGATGATGTAAAGAACTTTACAACCAAGGACGACTTAAAAGATTTTCTAACTAAAGATGATGCAAAGAACTTTTTAACTAAAGATGATTTTTATAATGGTCTTGGTCATTTTACAGAAGAGGTTATTTTGCCTGCAGTTGAAGATATTTTTGATCGTAAGTTTGATGAAAAGATTGGAGAATTTCGTATAACAGAACGAGATTATTATGATCGAAAAAGACAAGATGATAAAGCTGATATTATTTCAACAATAAAAGGAGAAAAAAAGCGTGATCTGAAATTTAAAGAAAAAGTAATTGAAATTTTTAAGCGCAATAAGTTGGTCAAACCTGAAGAGTTAAAATTACTATCCGCGTTAGCAAGTTAATTTTTAAATTTTTAATATTTTGTTTTTATCCCTAAAATGGGATTTTTTTTATTTTTTGTTATTTATTTTTTCACCACTACTCACAGAATGAGTAGCAGGTTAAAAAATAAATTATATTAATAATAGCTATGGCCTGTTTCAAAAGTATTTAATTCTGCTTCAGAAACAGTTATAATATCTTCCCATGCATTTTTATAGCGCACAAACGCATCTTCAGTTGCAATCCATCTTTTTTCATTATCCCAAATCCAATAAACTTTGTCTGAATTAGTAGTTTTTAGCATTGTTCCATCAGGATATTTTGACCAAGCATAGAATTTTTCATCAGCAGTTTTATACTGATTAACTTCTTCCCAAGAAACATTAATAATTGGATGGCTTTGATATCTTGCTAAAGCTTGCATATCTGCAATATGCATTTTTTGTCCTTGAGTAATAACAAAAACTTTGTTATCTGGAGCTTTAAGCAATTTACCTTCTTTAAAATATTGAATAGAATAACCAGCAACTTGACCAGTTGAACTTTTCTTTTCAAACAAAGAATTGTTTGAATAAGCTAAATAATTTTGATTTATATGATATGGATTCATTGACCATTGGTGTAATTTAAATTCATCAATTCTGCCAATTGAGAAAAATTTACCATCTTCATTATAGTCATTTCCAATACGGAAACTTGAACATCCTGTTGAGTCATTATACGAATTTGTGTCAACGCGTTTCCCATCAATAAATAATGTTACATTACCATTAAATTTACCTTCCCAAGTTAATGAAATAAAATGCCATTCATTAGTTCCCCAATTTTTATTATCTAAAATATATTCAACAACTGGCATGTTTTCAGTATCATTTCCACCAGCCCATGCGACAATTCTTTTATCAAAATCATCATTAGAATTGCCAACTTCATAAGCCAAACCATAACGATTATCATTAGTTTGCCAGATAGTTGAACTTTTATCAAATTTGTCAAAAGATACCCATGCAGTTACTGTGCCAAAACCAGAATTAAAGGTTTTATCACAAGTGTATTGTAAATAACTTTTAGCTGAATTAACTTTTAAAGCATTACCTACAAAACCAGTTTGATTAAAATCTAAAGCCCAATCATTTTGAATAATGCTAGGATTTAAACCATTAATATTTTTCCAATAATTATCAAACAATAAAGCAAAATATTGTTCATATGTGATTAATGGGATTTTATTACCAGTAGTTACAAAACTGCCAGATTTTTCTATACGATTATTGTCACTATCTAAAGAAATAATAGTGTAATAATATGTGGTATCTGGATTTAAGACTTTTAAAGTTACAGAATGGTTTTTAGTTTTAGCACTAGTTTTAACCAACGTGCTATGACTATGCGCGTCTAAACCGTAATAGATTTGTGATTCAGTTGCTAAGCGAGTTTGCCATTTTATTTTAGCTCCTTGATCATATTCGCGAACTGAAACATTATCAATAGTTTGATAATTACTTGCTTCAGCTTGACTAACTGAGCTAATTGGTAACAAGGTTGTTACAAAAGCCAGAGTCAAGATTAAAGCAGTGAATTTTAATTTAGTTTTGTTCATAAAAATTTAATTTATTTAATTTATAAAATATATTAGCTAAACTTAAAATTAATCCAACTATTAAACCTAAAAATAGGTTTAAAATAATATTAGGACGCATAGGATAATTTGAAGTTAAGGGTTCGTTTACAATTTTAATGCTTACATCTGATCCACTTCCATGGTATTCATTAGCTTGATTTGTTAAAACATAAGAAACAGCTTTACCAATTCTGTTTGATTGGATTTTGTTTTCATCATATACATCAACTCTTAGAATATTACTTTCTGGCAATAATTGTGTGCTTATTTTATCTTGCCAAACTTTTCTTAATTCTTTTTCATCTTTAGGTAGTTCACTTGATGCGATTCCAAAATTAGTTTGTAAAACTTGATTTAAAAATGATTTTGTTTTAATAACAGAGCCTAAATTTTGGGCTAATTTTTCTGAAGCGCGTGCAGACTGGTACGCGTCCATATTAGCTGATTGTTTGGAAATAATCAAGAGGTCAACTCTGGTTTGATATTCTAAAGGTCTGATTATTGTTAAAACTAATGACAAAATTACCATTGCTAATGTAATGATTATAATGGTTTGCCAGTGATTTTTAATTATATTTAAGTAATTCATAAGAATTATTTGGCCAATATTAGTTAATATTAAGCATTTTTAGTGGATATTAATCTTTTCCACAGATTAACTTATTATTGTCATATATTAGCATAAT
>CAZAVD010000061.1:0-1268 GCA_964488715.1 uncultured Gammaproteobacteria bacterium
AAAGATGTTGAATTTGAAGAACTTCCAAAAAAGCCCAAACCAAAAAAGAAAAAAATAATAAAAACTCCTGAAAAACCGCCTGAATCAGAATCAAAAAAAGAACAAGAACAAGAACCTAAAGTTAAAAAAGAAATTATCATTGATGGACAAGACTTTAAATTTTTAAATACATTTAAAGCAACTAATGGAACAATATTTTATAAATACGAAAGAATGAATAATCCTGATGACACGCGTTCTTTTGAATACAAAGATTTAATTCCATATTTGTTTGATGAAAATTTTATTCAAAATTCTCGCGAAGAAATGTTAAAAGATTTAGAAGATAAAGGAAAATTAAAACAAATATATGAAACTGTTAAAAAAGAATATTTAGAAAATAAAAAAGACAAAAAAGCAAGAGAAAGATACGAAAGAGCGTCAGCAGAATATGTAGCTGGAAATGTAAATGAAAGATTAAGCGAAATTTTACAAGAATCAGCTGTGCTTGAATCTGGATTAGACAGTCGTGGTAAAAGAATTGCTGCTAAATTAGAAAAAAGCTGGCAAAAAATTAGCGCTTGGAATCTTTATGATAAAGGAAAAGCAGGTGAATTTATAAAAAATTGGGATGCGCAAAATAAAGCAAGTAAAGCATTAAAGTGGTCTGCAAAAGCAGTGCTTAAGTATGGATTTAGTGTAAAAACTGGTATTAGTTTAGCTATAATCGGCGGTGGCGCAATAGCTACTGGCGGATTAGGAGCCTTATTTGCATCAGCTAAAGCTGGCAATGTAGCGGCAATCGGTGTAATCACAAGCAGGAGAGCAATTAGCGGAGCTTTTGCTGGTTTGGGAATATTTGCTGGAAGTGAATTAAGGGCATCAAAAAAAAGCCAGAAAAAAATAGAAAAAATTAAAAAAGATTTAGATACTGACCAAATTAAAAATCAAGATTTAGAAAAAACTATTGCTGAATATCAATATTCAGGAGACTTAAATGGAATTGATTTAAATAATGATGAATATTTTAAAAAATTAGTTAATAAACAAACCGAAATTCTTGGCGCGCAGATAGAAAATACAGAAAACAAACTTCACAATGCTTCAAATTATCTTTTGGAACAAATAAAGAATACTGATAACGAAATAGATAGTCGTTATGCCAAAGCTGGGCGCGGGCGTGTTTATCGCGCTGGAATAGCAACAGCAGTTGGAGGTTTAATTGCTAGCGGAATTGCGGGAAAAATTTTAAAAGCAGGCTTTGGTATTGCTGGCGACCTAAAAGACAA
>CAZAVD010000061.1:1368-2723 GCA_964488715.1 uncultured Gammaproteobacteria bacterium
AATGATTCTGAAACAATTAAAAAAGTAATGGTATTTTTAACAAAAGATAGAGCGCAAGATTTAGAAAACTTAAAAGGGATCAATAGTTATTATGAAAAAATGAAAAATTATATTATTGAAAATGATTCAAAAATATCTGCATCTGATAAAAATTTTCCAAGAAGTGTACCAGCTGAAGTTGGAGAAAAAATAACGCCTTCTATTGAAATGCCTGAAACAAAATGGGAGCAAATCCCTGATGAATATAAAATTGAGGTTGGTAGCGGCAAAGGTCCAACTCACGCAATTTATGAACAATTGAAAGATAACCCAAAAGAATATGGTTTGAGTGATAATCCTTCTGATTCAGAATTACGATTAAAAGCGCGTGAAATTGCTATTGCCAATGACATTATTAAAGTTGATGAAAATGGAAATATTATTTCAGAAATCCGCAGTAAAGGAAACGAAGCATATCTTTTAGATAAAGATGCTCAAGGAAATATTCTTGTTTCTCAACACACACCAGAAGGCGAATTTAAAGCTGGAGTTATAGATGACTCAAAAACTGAATATTTAGAAAAAGATAAAACAAAATTTGATTATGGAAAAGAAAAAAAAGTTAGCCCAGAAATTGAATTAGATGAAACAACTGCGGATAAATCAAATGCGGAAGAGCTTGAATATATTGAACATGAACAAGAAATTCCGCAGGATAATGTAATTACCCAACTTGAAAATAATTTTAATAATGCAGACATTACTGGAAAAAAATTAAGTGGATGGACGCCAGAAAGAGTTAAGGTAGACGCAATTAAAACCTTGGAAGGATATTTAACTCAAACCGATATTAAAGATTTATCTGGCAAATTAAATCAAATTGATAACACTGAAATTCTGGACCGATTAGTTGATTCAGATAATGAAGCTTTGGCTAATATTGCAAATGAAGTAAAAGAAAATTTATTAACTAAAGGAGACCCTGCAACGAGAATAAATAATTTATTAGAATTAAAAACTCCAGATGAAAACGACCTAACTAAAATCAAAGATATTTTTAAATATACTGCTGAAGAAAAATTAACAAAAGCTGGTGATGCCAAACAAATTGGCGCAATGTTTTCCCAATATATTACCCAATCACCAGGCTTTTTTCAAGAAGAATTTGGAAATGGAGCTGTTACTAATGCTGACATTTTAAGTTCATGGACTAAATTTATTTCACGCGCTAATATGTGCGAAATGCCAACTGAATTTGAACAATGGCAGCCGTTTGCAGATAATAAAGGAAATATTTTTAATGTTTTAAAACATGGCAAATCTGGCGGAGGAACAGAATATTGGATTGATGAAAACGGAAATGGCAAAGCTGACCA
>CAZAVD010000062.1:0-2709 GCA_964488715.1 uncultured Gammaproteobacteria bacterium
CTAAATCACGACGACCCACGCAAGCATTGAGATGATTATAATAATGGACATTATTGTCCAAAATATTTTTTGAATTTTTTTGCGAGACATAATTTTATTATCTTTTTAAAACTGAAAGATACGCTTCAGTTGGTATATCAACTTTACCTTTGCCTATTCCGCGCATTTTCTTTTTACCTTTTTTTTGTTTTTCTAAAAGTTTTCGTTTGCGAGTTACATCACCCCCATAAAGTTTGGCTGTAACATCTTTTCTAAATGGAGCAATTCTTGAAGATGCAATAATTTTACCGCCTTTGTTTTTACCTGAATCATGATAATTTAAAATTGCTTGGATTTTAATTTCAAACATTTGGCGAGGCAGAACATCTTTTAAAGCATCAACAATTTTTCTACCAATACTATATGCCTCATCTTTATAAACAATAGTTGCTAAAGAATCAACTAATTCATCTGCAACTAAAATATCTAATCGCTCAACATTGCAAACACGATAATCTAATAATTCATAATTTAAAGATGCGTATCCAGATGATACGCTTTTAAGTTTATCATAAAAATCAGTTAAAATAGAGCTTAATGGCATTTCATAATGCAAGATAACGCGGTCGCTGGATAAATATTCTGTGTTTAAATACAAGCCGCGTTTTTCAGTTGTTAAACTCATAATATTGCCTAAATATTTTTCAGGTGTAAGAATATCCAGCTTAACCCATGGTTCTTGAATTTCCTCAATTTGTTGCGGTTCAGGCAGTTCTTGAGGTGAATGTATTGTGTTGGCTCCATGCTCCTGCGTGGAGCCATTTTGTTTTATTTTATAAGCAACACTTGGAGCTGTGACAACAAGATCTAGATCATATTCTCGTTTTAATCTTTCTTGAATTATTTCTAAATGCAATAAACCTAAAAAACCACAACGAAATCCTGGACCAAGAGCAGGTGAATGTTCTGGTTCAAAAGAAAGAGAGGCATCAGTTAATTGAATTTTTTCTAAACCTTCACGAAGTTCTTTTGGTTCAACTCCAGATTGGCAAAAAATTCCTGCAAAAACCATTGGTTTAGCTGGTTCATATCCAGGTAATTGCAAAGATTTATTTTCACTTGTTTTTTCTAAATTAATAATTGTGTCTCCTACTTGACAGCTGTCAAGTGTTTTTAAACCAGTCATAATATACCCAATTTCTCCAGCAGATAATGAGGATGCTTTAATCAAATTTGGTTTAAAATATCCTACTTCAATTACTTCGCTCTGTGTTTTGGCGCCAATGAAATGAATTTTATCTCCAGCTTTTATTTCACCATTTATTAATCTAACATAAGCAAGTACGCCTTTATAGTCATCATAAACAGAGTCAAAGATCAGGGATTGGAGCGTGTTGGCTCCATGCTCCTGCGTGGAGCCATTTTGTTGCGATTTCACATCATGGCTCCAGGCACAGCCAGGAGCCAACTGATTAGGCTCTGGAATTTTCTCAACAATCTCATCTAATAATTCATCAACTCCATCTCCTGTTTTGGCTGATACTTTTTGAATATTTATGTTGGCTCCATGCTCCTGCGTGGAGTCAATTTGCAATAAATCAATTAATTCTTGTTCAACTTTTTTAACATCGGCATTTGGTAAATCAATTTTATTAATCACTGGAATTATTGTTAATCCTTCTTCAACAGCCAAATGATAATTAGCCAGAGTTTGGGCTTGAATTCCTTGAGTAGCATCAACTAATAAAAGCGCGCCTTCAACAGCAGCTAAACTCCTGGAAACTTCATAAGAAAAATCCACATGTCCTGGTGTGTCAATTAAGTTTAAAATAAATTTTTTATATTCAATTCTTACTGGTTGCAGTTTAATTGTTATTCCTCTTTCTTGTTCTAATTCCATTTGATCCAAAATTTGGCTTTTCATTTTGCGTTTGTCAACTGTGTTTGTCAATTCTAAAAAACGGTCAGCCAATGTTGACTTACCGTGATCAATATGCGCGATAATACAAAAATTTCGGATGTTGGGCATAGCATCAGTGATATTAAAATTTTAATTTGCAAATTCTACTTTTGCTGTGTTGTCACTAAAAATAATTTTTTTAGGAAATTCTTTCATAAGTTGTGGATTTTCATACATAAAATCAACAAATTTTTTAAAAGCTTTAATGCCTTTTTTTTCTGGTTTACTTTTGATTTGTTTAGTTTTATTACTTTTCATATTTTTTAAATTATTATTTATATATGATTGAATTAATAAAATCTTGCTTATATTTTTTCCATTTTTTGATAATATCATCTCTGCCTTGTCTCATAATTTTTCCTTCATCCCCGTTTAACCAAGTTTTTATTTTTTCAACTTTTACTAGTTGATATTTTTTACTAAGTTTTTTAAAAACTGGATTTTTAAACTTATCTAAATGGGGTCTATTATGGCGATTATCATACCTGATTATTGTTGTTTCAACACCATTAATAATACTAACATAATTTATTAGAAAACCTTTTACTTTTTTGCCACTGCTAAAAAATTCAACAATAATATAATCTGTTGGTGATAAATAATAAATATACGAAACTTGACCCATATTTATAGATTATAGTTTATTTTAAGAATAGCATAAAATTTATTTTGTGTAAATTAAAGTTTTTTACCTAATTTTAGCCAAAAACTGCCCTATGTGGATAACTGGGCTTGACAGGTTTTTTAATGTGTGCTATTATAGAGTAATA
>CAZAVD010000063.1:0-2702 GCA_964488715.1 uncultured Gammaproteobacteria bacterium
AATAAAATATTCTAAAGCATTTAACAACTACAATGCAAATATAAGATTATCAAAAGTAGGATTTTCTAAAAAAATTATAGAATTAAGAATTAGTCATAAATGGGAAAAAATAGATGAAGAAATTAAAATTGGACTTATCCAATCTTTATTATTAAAATTATTCAAAGAGAAAAAAACTACCTTAAATATAGATTTTTATAATAATTTTATAAAAAATATCCACATAGCAATCCCAAAAAACCACTCTTCACCACTTCTTAAAGAATCTTTTGACAGGGTAAATGAGGAATATTTTTTTAATTTAATTGAAATGCCAAACTTAAAATTTAACAATGCCATAAATAAATTGGGTTCATATGAATATGGTTCAGATACTATAACAATAAGCAAACATCTGGCTAATGAACCTCAAGAAATTATAGATTATATAATGTACCATGAAATGCTTCACAAAAAGCATAAATTCAAAAACAAAAATAATAGAAATTATCATCACACTAAAACATTCAGACAACAAGAAAAAATATTCAAAAATAGTCAAAATATAGAAAAACAATTAGGCAAAATAGTATCAAAAAATAAAATCAAAAAAAGATTTAAACTCCTATAAAAAAGAAAAGCTTTTAAATATACACCATTATTTTTTAATTCATAGATATAACAGAGGTAAAAATAAAATGTCAACAAAACCAGTCTCAGTAAGTTCATTAAAAAAAGGAAGCACTGTAGTTATAGATGGTGCTGCATGTAAAGTTACAGATTTACAAGTTTCAAGGCCTGGAAAACACGGGCATGCAAAAGTAAGAATGACAGCAGTGGGAATAGTGGACGATAAAAAAAGAGTTATAATCATGCCTGGACATGATCACATAGACACACCCATAATTGAGAAAAAAACTGCACAAGTATTATCTGTAAGTGGAGATACTGCAAATATTATGGATATGGAATCCTATGAAACTTTTGACCTTAAAATTCCTTCAGAATTAAAAGGAAAATGTATAGAAGGAAGCACAGCATTATATTGGATAATTTTAAATGAAAAAGTTATGAAGGAAATTAAAGAATAAATATAATTAATCAAAAACGATTTGGAGAAATAAAAAATGGCAAAAATACCTGAAGCAGAAGCAAGATTATTTAAGAGAATATTTGTTTGTAAAAAATGCAAATCAAAAATACGGGCAGATTCTTTGAAGGCGATCTTTGGAAAAATTAAATGTAGAAAATGCGGAAGTAGAGCATTAAGAGCTATCAAGAAAAAATAAAATGGATATTCAAGCTTTAATTACTTTATCTTTATCCAAAATAAGTATGCAATCTTTAATTACTATTCTATTTGTATTAATTCTTGGTACAATTATAATAATTAAAAGAAAAAAATTCTCTATACAAAAAATTCTTTTTCCAATATTCTATTTAGTAATCTATAAAACTAAAGTTGGAATTAAATTTATGGATAACTTTTCAAAAAGGCATCCAAAATTCTTAAGAATTATTTCAACAATTGGAATATATATAGGATTTTTAGGGATGATATTTATTTCATATACATTAATCTCAAATATCATCAAAATTATAACAATGCCAGAATCCTTGCCTAGTGTAGGATTAGTTTTACCAATACAAATGAAAGGTGCTTTTTATGTTCCTTTTTTCTATTGGGTAATTTCAATATTTATTTTGGCAACAGTTCACGAATTTTCACATGGAGTTATTGCAAAATTAAACAAAATAAAAATCAAATCTAGTGGTTTTGGATTCCTAAGTATTTTAGTTCCGTTAATCCCTCTAGCATTTGTTGAGCCTGATGAAAAACAATTAGCAAAAAAATCAACAAAAGCAAAACTAGCAGTTTATGCTGCGGGCCCTTTTTCAAATATTATCCTAGGAATATTAGTTTTATTATTTACCCTGTTTATAGTGTCTCCATTAGTTCAATCAAATGTAATTGATTATGATGGCGTTTTAATAACTGGATTAACAGATGAAGAAATCACACCTGCAGAAATTGCAGGAATGAAAGAAAACGAAATTATAGGATATCTAGATCAAACTCAAATCACTCATGTAACCAATTTCACAGAATTTTTAAATACAAAAAGTCCAGGGGACATTATTCATATCAAAACAAATGCATCTGAATACAATGTTAATTTAACTGAAAAAGCAGATGATAAGGAAAAGGCATACTTGGGGGTATTTGTAAGCCAATCTACTAAAATAAAACCTGCCTTTGAACAAAAATATGGAAAATTCACAGCAAAAGGCATAATCTGGATTATAGGATTGTTATATTGGTTATATCTCCTTAATATTGGAATAGGTTTATTCAATTTAGTTCCATTGGGTCCAATTGATGGTGGGCTTATGATGAAAGAAGTATTAAAAAAATGGTTTAATAAAAAAACTGCAAAAAAGATTTTCTCTTTTATCTCTTCAGCATTCTTAATCATGATTCTTATCAATATTCTTCATGGTTTTGTAAGATAAAAAAATCAAAACAACTAAACTAAAATGATATATGTCGTATTAATAGAACCAGAAACAGAAGGAAATATTGGGGCCATTGCTAGAGCTATGAAAAACTTTGCACTAACAAACCTTGTCTTAGTTGCTCCAAAATGTAATCATCTATCTGAAAGAGCATTAGTAAGATCAAAACATGCTAAACAAATATTAAAAAAAGCAAAAGTTCTGAA
>CAZAVD010000064.1:0-2390 GCA_964488715.1 uncultured Gammaproteobacteria bacterium
AAAGGATCTTTTTGCCCATAACCACGCAAACCAATTCCTTGGCGCATATGATCAATAGCATCAATATGTTCAACCCATAATGTATCAATTGAGCGCAATAAAATCATTTTTTCAATTACACTTATTGGTGCTTGCTCATCAGATTTTAATTGTGTTTTTAAATTTTCATCAGAATTAATTTTTTGTTCTAATTTTTCATATTCTTTAATTGCTAAATTATTTAAATATTCTATAATTTTTTCCCCAGAATTTAATTTATTAATCTCTAAACTTTCTGATACAGAAAAAATTGTATTCATAACTTCATTTATCTCTTTTAAATTCCATTCTGTTTTACTTTCAGATTGAGTGTGAAATTTAACTACACTAGAAATTTCTTGTTTTAAATAATCTAAAATTAAAATCTTTCCTTCTTTAGACAAATTCAATATTTCATTTCTTTTTCTATATATAGTCTCTCTTTGCGTATTAATTACATCATCATATTCAACAAGATGTTTACGAATATCAAAATTATTGCCTTCAACTTTTTTTTGCGCATTTTCAATTTGCCGTGAAATCATTTTATTTTCAATTGGCATTCCATCTGGCACACCCAAAGTTGACATTAAATTTTTCATTTTATCACCACCAAAAATACGCATTAAATCATCTTCCATTGATACAAAAAATTGTGATATCCCTGGATCACCTTGCCGTCCAGATCGTCCACGCAACTGATTATCAATGCGTCTTGATTCGTGTCGTTCTGTTCCTAAAACCATTAAACCTCCAAGTTTTTTAACTTCTTCTTGCTCTGCTTGTGTACATGGGTTTCCGCCTAAAACAATATCAACTCCACGACCAGCCATATTAGTTGCAATTGTAACTGCTCCTTTTTTACCAGCTTGGGCAATAATTTCACTTTCTTTTTCATGATGCTTAGCATTTAAAACTTGATGCTCTACTCCCTCGCGTTTTAGTAATTCAGAGAGATGTTCATTATGTTCTATAGAAATTGTACCAACTAAAATAGGCTGGTCAATTTCACTTCTTTTTTTAATTTCTTTAACAATAGCTTGATATTTTTCTTTTTCAGTTTTTAAAATTACATCTGTTTTATCTTCACGAATTATTGACTTATTTGTTGGAATAATAATTACATCTAAATTATATATTTTTGAAAATTCTTCTGCTTCAGTTACTGCAGTTCCAGTCATACCTGCTAATTTTTTATACATTCTAAAATAGTTTTGAAATGTTACTGTTGCCATTGTAATTGATTCTTGCTTAACTTCAACACTTTCTTTGGCTTCAATAGCTTGATGCAAACCATCACCATATCTACGACCTTGCATTAACCGTCCTGTAAATTCATCAACAATAATTACTTCCCCATTATTAACTACATAATCTTTGTCTTTTTTAAACAAAACGCGCGCTTTTAAAGCTTGTTCAATATGATGCACTTCGCGCATTCCGCGTTCAGTATAAATATTTTCTACACCAAGCATTTCTTCCATTTTTTGTATGCCTTGTTCAGTTAAGGTTGCAGCACGCATTTTTTCATCAATATTATAATGCTCATTTTCTTTAAGTCTAGAAACCAACCTAGCAAATTCATTATATTTAGAAGTTGGATTTGTATCTGGCGCTGAAATTATTAAAGGTGTTCTAGCTTCATCAATTAAAATTGAATCAACTTCATCAACAATTGAATAATGTAATTCTCGCTGAACTTTTTGTTCTAAACTTTGTACCATATTATCACGCAAATAATCAAAACCAAATTCATTGTTTGTTCCATAGGTAATGTCTGCTTGATAGGCTTGTTTGCGTTCAACTGGTTTTAAAAATTGGTTGGCTCCATCGCTGTGCGTGGAGCCTTCTTGTTCATGCTGATACAAATATGCTGTTTCGTGATTTAAACAACCAACAGACAAACCAAGAAAATCATAAATCTTTCCCATCCAAACCATATCACGACGAGATAAATAATCATTAACAGTAATAACATGAACACCACGGCTAGTTAAGGCGTTCAAATAAATTGCTACTGTAGAAGCTAAAGTTTTTCCTTCACCAGTTTTCATTTCTGTAATATCTCCATTGTTCAAAACTATTCCTGAAATTAATTGAACATCATAGTGTCGTTGGTTTAAAGTTCGTTTTGCTGTTTCGCGAACTACTGCAAATGCATGTGGTAAAATTTTATCTAAAATCTTTTGTTGATCTTCAAAATTTTTATCAGCTAATTCTTTTTGCCATTTTTTAGTTTGTTCTTTTAATTCTGAATCAGAAAACTGCTGGAATTTTTCTTCCAAATTATTTATTTCATCAACTTTTTCTTGAAGTTGTTTTATTATTTTTTCATTAGCATCACCAAAGATTTTTGAGAGTATTGACATAAT
>CAZAVD010000065.1:0-2374 GCA_964488715.1 uncultured Gammaproteobacteria bacterium
TGCAAAGGCGCTGCAATAAATAATTTTCGCTTTTGCTCTGACCAGCCTTTTTTAATCCCATATTTTCTATAAAGTAATTGACCAATATTAGAACCTGTTGTAGCAACTAATAAAATCCCAGCAATAGGCAATAAAACAATCGCATTAGTTAAAAAAGCAATCACAGTTAAAGTTGTTGTTAAAGCTAATATACCTGTTTCACCTAAATAAAATTTAGCTGGCGGCGCATTAAACCATAAAAATACAGCCAATGTTCCAGCAATCATAAAACAAAAAGCAGCTAAATCAATTTGTCCGCGTATAAAGGCAATTGTGCCAAACAACGCAAATAATGGGGCAAAAACTCCGCCAGATAACCCATCAATCCCATCAATAATGCCCGAAGAAAAAACACCAACCATTGTAATTGCAAATAATGGGATATAAAAACCATTAATATAAAAATCACCAAAAAATGGAATGTGAATTGTATCCCAGCCTAATTTAAAATGAAACCATAAAGCACCAATTATGCCAATTATTAAAACAAGAAAAATTCTTTTTGATAAGCTCATTCCACCGCCTAGATATTTTGATTTTCCAGTCATTTGAACAGTTAAAATATCATCAGCTAAACCAACAATTCCAGCTATCACTAAAGTAAATAATGGTAGCCAAGTTTCTGACCGTGTAAGAAAATTTAAACCATTAAACATATCGCCCCAAATAAATTCCAGACAATACATTAAAATTGCTAAAAATAAAACTGTAACCCAGATTAATAACCCTCCACCTCTTGGTGTATTAATTTTTCCATCTTTTTCTATTTTTTTAAAAGTAATTAATTCATGACCATCTGGTGTAAAATCTTTACCTTTTTTCTTCCACATTTTCCATTTTGTCAATGAGCGAACCAAACTAGGCGCCCAAATAAAAGCGCTAATAAATGCAAGAAATGTTAATATAAATATTTTTGCTATCATAATAAACTATTTTTTAATTTTTGACATTTCATCTAAATAAAAATCTATTCCTTTTTCAACTGCTTTTAACATAAAATTATAATAATCTTCTGATTTATTTTCTAATTGATATTTTTCAATAGATTTAATATACTTATTTCTTTGTTCTTTTTCAATCACAGCTACTGGGAAATTCGCTGACAATAAAATTAAATTCATTAATAATCTTGCAGTTCTTCCGTTTCCATCAACAAACGGGTGAATTGAAACTAATTCATAATGAACATTAATTGCTAATTCAATTGAGCTTTTATTTTTATATCTTTTAATTTTTTCAATAAATCTTTGCATTAATTCTGGAACTTTAATTGGATTTGGCAAAACAACTCGTGAACCAGCGATCCTTACTGGTATATTTCTATATTTACCAGCATTAGAATCATCAATTTTTTGCAAAATTATTTTATGAATATCTAAAATTAAATTTTCACTGATTTTTTTATCTTTATTTTTTAAAATAAAATCAAATCCTTCTGCTGTATTTTTTGCTTCTAAATGCTCACGCAGAGTTTTGCCTTCAATTGTTAAATCTTTATCAATAATTATTGCCGTTTCTTGCCTTGTTAAAGTATTTCCTTCGATTGCATTACTTGAATAAGTTAACTCAACCCTAAACCAATCTTGTAAATTTTTTTGCAACTCCAAAGGAATTGGACCCATTTTATCCAATTTTTCTTTTTTATCTAATATTTTTTGTAAATATTTTTGATTCATAATTTTAAATTATTTTACAAAATAGAAAACTGCCTAAGAAATCTTAAATCACCTGAGTGAAATAATCTTACATCATCAATACCATATTTCATCATAACTAATCTATCTAACCCAATGTTAATATAAAAACCTTGCCATTCTTTTGGATTAATTCCTCCAGCTTTTAGAACATTTGGATGAGGCGGACCGCCTGGCATCATTTCAACCCAACCAGACTGTTTACAAACACTACAACCTTTACCATTACAATTTAAACATTCCATGTCAATTTCAAATCCTGGCTCTACAAATGGAAAAAAACCACTTCTCATTCTAATTTTTACTTCTTTGCCAAAAACTCTTTCTAAAATTGTTTTAACTAAAATTTTTCCACCTGAAAAAGAAATATCTTTATTAACAATTAAAGCTTCGTATTGATAAAAACATCTTTCATGGCTAGCGTCAGTTGTTTCACTTCTAAAAACTCGTCCTGGATAAACAAATCTAAATGGCGGTTTATGTGTTTGCATATATCTTACACTTCCACCAGTCAAGTGAGGTCTAAGACATAACTTCTCAAATCCTTTTGGATTTTGAGCTTTGGATTTTGAGCTTTTTATCCAATAAGTATCCATACTTTCTCGCGCTGGATGATCTTGCAGAAAATTCATATTATCAAA
>CAZAVD010000066.1:0-2342 GCA_964488715.1 uncultured Gammaproteobacteria bacterium
GGGCGCGTTTTTCTTTATTGCCAAGAGTTTGATAAGCTTCATTTATTTCTTTAAATTTAGCTTCATCACCATTACCTTTGTCTGGATGATGTTCATGAGCTTTTTTACGAAAAGCCTTTTTGATTTCATCTTGGCTTGCTTTTTTGTCTACTCCAAGAGTAGAATAATAATCTTTTGACATAAAAAAATAAGTAGGGTTGTATTATAATGTTTTACAACCCTACTTGCTTTGTGTTAATTCTTTTTTTTGGCACAATCACAACAAAAATGATTACTAGTTATACAAGTCACTTTTTCCAAATCTGATATAAAATTAAAACCACAACTATTCACGCCAATCATTTTTGCAATTTGTTTATCTGTTCTAATTTTATCATTTTCGTCAATAGCTGCCAAACCATCACCTTTTTTTGTGGCTTGCGCCCAATTACAGGGTGATAAAATTTTTGGATAACCAAAACGCACATGTACTTCTTTAAAGCCTAACTCATTAATTTTGGGTACTAATTTACTTCTCATCTGCGTACCGCGAACCAATGAATCATCTACTACTAATAATATCTGTTCAGATCTTTTTTGATTAATTTTTGAATTAACTTCAATAGCTGGAATAATTTTTTTCTCTCCCTCAATTTTTCTATCTTTTTCATTATCTGGCGTAAAGCTACGAACAGCTAATCCGTATTTAACTAATAATTCCATATAAATAGGCAACTTGCCAATATTGCCAGTTAAATACTGTTTAACCATTTCATAATAATATCCTATTGCATGAAATCTACCAGAATCTGGGACAGGGATAATAACATTAGGTATAAAGTCGCTCTTTATATCTTTAATAGCCAAAGCTGCACCAAGTTTTTGACGAAATTGAGCATTAGTAATATTAAAATTAATTGAAGGCGGATTACCATAATATACACTAGTAAAAACACAAGGCTTAGATGAAATATTATTAATTGTTCTAATTTTTCCAACTGATTTGCATTTACCTTGATTTAGATGGACTAATTCACCTGCTTTTAATTCACGGTCTAGCTGAAAACCCTGATTATCAATTTTCGGCAACTCTGACGCAACTGCAACTGCGCCTTTTTTTATACCAATTGATAGTTGATGATGCCCATCAGGACTTCTAAAAGCATAAACACCTGAAGATGTTAAAATTACTAATACAAAAGAACCTTGAATTTTTTCTGTTACTGAAATTAAGGCTTGAAAAAAATTTTCAGACAAACTCTTGTCATTATTAAAACCAGCTAGCGCAATTAATTTACTAATCAAAATCATTTCTTCCTGCTTTTCAAAACAATGACCTTGCAAGATTAGTTCTTTAACAAGCTGATTAAAATTAGAAATCTTACCAGAGAATGACAAAGCAAATTCTGGAAATGACGATTTTTCAATTAAATACGGTTCTCTGGTTAAACTAGTTGTACTACCAATACCAAGTGGAGCGCAAAAACCTTTTAAATCTTCACGGAAAGTTTCTTTAAATGAACCACGATGCGTTCTTAATAAAAATGATTTTGCATCTTCTTTTAAAGTTGCCAGACCTCCATATCCCGTTTTTAAATGCTGTAAAAAATGAACTTCCCAAAAAAGATCCTGAACAAATTCTTCATGATTTTTTTTATCTGAATAACTTAAGCCAATGATTCCACTCATGTTGTCCTCCTTAGTTTTATGTGCCAATGAACGCTAAAATGAAATATTTTTTCATTTCATTTTAACCTTAACAAAAAACAAGTGGGTTTGTAAAGAACTATATTTTTATTTATTCTGTTTTAAATCCTAATTCATTATTTGGCGCACTAGCTTCTTCAATTTTACCAAATTGATCTTCATATTTCTTTAGGTTATCACTTAAAGCTGCGATCATTCGTTTTGCATGCCCTGGGCTAATAATTACTCTAGAATTTACAATACCTACACCTTGATGTGGCGACAAATTCATATAATCTAATACAAATTCTTCTTTTGAATGAAAAACTTGCATTGCATTAGCATAAACACCTTTTAAAGTGTTATCGTCAATTTTGATTTGTAGTTGCTTTTTTTCTTGATTCATATTTTTAAAAAATTAATTGAATATTCATTCGTATATACGAACATATATACGCTGGCACTTTCTTGGCAAGTGCCGAGAAAGTGCCAGAAATTTTATTTCTTAACTTCTTCAAATTCAGCTTCTTGTGGTTCTTCGGCTTTTTTATCTTTGTTAGATTGTTCATCAACATCTTTTGTATCTTGTTTCTTGGTGTTTGTTTCTTGCTGCGAAGCAGTGTACATAGCTTGTCCAATCTTTTGAGCTTCAGTTGAAAGTTCTTCTGTAGCTTTTT
>CAZAVD010000067.1:0-2332 GCA_964488715.1 uncultured Gammaproteobacteria bacterium
TGGTTGTAATGTATGAAGCAGAAAAAACCATTCTTGAAATAATGGAATATTTTAATCCCGAGTGCTGGGGAAAAAAATTAGAAAATATAAAAGGCATTGCTTTTCGTGAAAATAATCCCTCCTTCGCCAAGGCTACTGCGGACAAGCAAATTATTATTAATCAAAAGCAAGAATATATTTCAGATTTAGATTCTATTCCATTTCCAGCATATCATTTATTAGAGCCTAATTTTACTGCTTATCCAGGAATACATCGCGGGGAACAAATTTATGGCTTAAAAATGCCCAATGCTGTTATTATGGCTAGCCGCGGTTGCCCACATCGATGTATTTTTTGTTCAAATGGAAAAATTAAAAATCGTCGTCGTGATCCAATAAAAATTGTAGATGAAATTGAATTTTGCTATAGCAAAGTTGGCGCTAAATCAATTCAATTTTATGATGATGAATTTATTGGCACAAGTCCTGCTCAAAACAAATGGGTTGAAGAAATCTGTGACGAAATCATAAAAAGAGAATTAAATAAACTAGATTATCTTGCCCAAGGCAGATGCAGCAGCTTTATAAACCGGCAAACCCTGCAAAAAATGTGTGACGCTGGCTTTAAATGGATTTGGTGGGGTGTTGAAAGTGGTAGCCAAAAAGTTTTAGATCTAATGCAAAAAGACACAACAGTTGCAGATATTGAAAATTCGTTTAAATTAGCTAAACAAGCAAAAATTAAATCTTTAATGTTTATTATTGTTGGTATCCCAGGTGAAACAAAAGAAGATATTTTAGAAACTGGAAAATTAATTGAGAGAGTAAAACCAGATAAATTACGATTCCACATAATCACACCTTTTCCAGGTTCTACAATTTGGAATACTCTTAAATTTAAAAACCAAATTGAAGATTATAATTTTTTGCATTATAACACTCGCTTTAGCGCTGTTCACCATACTAATGAAATGACTAAACAAGAAATAGAAGAAGTTTATAATATGATGATTTTAAGATATGAAAGTAATAAAAAAAATTTAATAAAAGTATTTTTTAAATCTTTCTTATCATTAAAAGAGTTTAAAAAAATACCAGCAAGAATTAAAAAAATATTTAAACATATTCCACAATGGATTAAAATGAAATTCGTATGAAAATTTTATTAATTTCAGATTCTTTTCCTCCTGATTCAAGTGGTGGCGCAGGAAGAATTGTATATAATTTATTTAATGGTTTGCAACAAGCTGGTCACGATGTTTTTGTGATAACTACAACACAAGATAAAAATAATATTAAAAATACAAACAAAAATATTTTTAAAATTTTTGTAAAAGATTATAATGTTCGTTGGAAATCTTATAAAAGTTTATATAATTTAAAAGCGCTTAAGCAAGTAAAAAAAATAATTTTAGAAATTCAACCAGATATTATTCATTTTCATAATGTTCATTATTACTTATCATATGCTTGTTTTAAAATCGCAAAAAAGTCTAAAGCTAAAACTTTTTTAACAACACATGATGTTGATCTGATAATCCCTAGTAAAATGAAGGAATTTATAAATCCCAAAAACTTAAATATTTCTAAAAAATATAATTACAAAATTTCTAGTTTACAACAATTAAAAAGATTTAAACGAAGATATAATCCTTTTAGAAATATTATTATTAAACACTATTTAAAATATATTGATCAAATCTTTGCTGTTAGTAATGCATTAAAAAATGCTTTGGAACAAAATAATATTCCTGCCCGCCATTGGCTTCGCCGTCAGGCGATGGCAGGTGGGAAAAATATTTCAGTAGTTCATAATGGAATTAATGCAGACCAATGGCAAATAGAGAATTCTGAAATAGAAAACTTTAAAAACAAATTTAATTTAAAAAATAAAAAAATTGTTTTTTTTGGTGGCCGCTTTAGCGGATTAAAAGGTGGCAATCAAATTATTAATATAATTGAACAAGTAAAAAAGCAAGTTCCTGATATTGCATTAATGATTATGGGCAAGCTAGGTAAAGAATCAAATCAAATTTTAGAACAAGCTAAAAATAAAAATATTAATTTAATTTTAACTGATTGGATTTCTGGAGACGAAAAGAAAGCTGCTTTTTGGAGTTGTGATGTGTTTTTAACACCTTCATATTATCTTGACCCATTTCCTACACAAAATTTAGAAGCAATGGCCTGCAAACGACCAGTAGTTGGAACTTGTTTTGGAGGAACACAAGAATTAGTTTTAGATAATCAAACAGGTTTTATTATAAATCCATATAATATACAAAATACTGCAGAAAAAATTATTAAATTACTAAAAAACCCAGAACTTGCTGAAAAATTTGGTCAAGCTGGA
>CAZAVD010000068.1:0-2041 GCA_964488715.1 uncultured Gammaproteobacteria bacterium
TTGGTTTTTTCCATCTTCGTGAACTTCTTTTCATTTTAGAGATTAGAATTTATATATTCTTTAAAAACCTTTTGTTTTTACCCACATAAAAAATAAAAAAATCAAACTTCAATTAAATATTCCAATTATTCTAAAATTTCCCTAGTTTTATTCAAAAATTGAATTGTTTTATCTTTCAAATCAATAGCTTCTACTTTATTAAATTCTTCACTAACTCCATAAGATGCAATTTCTCTTTTTTCTTTTGCATAAACAAAATAACTTACTTCTTCTTTTTCAAATGAAGATATAGAAACTAATTTTATGTCATCTTCGCTTAATTTTCCATAATAAAACTTAATTAATGCGCAAAGAGTTGCTAAATGGTTTTTTGAAGAATATCCTTTCTTAGTAATTAAAGATAACGCGCAATGATAAATTGTATAATAACAACCTACAATCATCCAATTATAAAAAACATTATTTTTTTCTAAAAAATTTACAAATTTAAAATTATCTTCTGCTTTTTTTAAATGAGATCTTGATAAATAATTTTTCTCTTTTTCTAACCTTATCAATTCCTTGGATATATAAAAATCAAAACTGCTTTGCGCCCTTTTTGAATCTTTTAACCAAATTTCCCAATCAAATTTTTTTCGTTTCATTATAAAAATATTTCTCCCCAACCAAAGGATATCCAGTTTTAAATATATGAATTAAAGCTTCATTTTCTTTTTTTAATTCATTAAATTTCATGAAAATTATATTTAATTTAACTCCGTATTTATTAGAAATTTCTTTAATTCCGTTTTTTTCAATAGGGTCAAAAAATATTAAATCAACATCACTTTTTTTATTATGATTTCCCTTTGCATAAGAACCAAAAAGAATTGCTAACCTTGGTTTTGAATTAAAAATTGCTTCTAAAATACTTTTTTTAACATTAAATGGAATATTTTCAAATTTTAAATTATTTATTAGATTTAATAATGTAATCAACATATTATTTTCATAATTTAAAAAATAAAAAGTATTTGATTTATTTTTTTCCTTAATAAGAATTTTATTATTAGTCAATAGAATAAGATTTTTAGATAAATTATTTTTACTTTTAATTTCTGTTTTTTCATATATCTCATTAAAATAAATTTTTCCATCTATTAAAACTTCTATTATTTTAAGCATATTTTTATTTATATTTAAGTAGTCCATTTTTAATACTAATTAGTATCAATTTAATACTATTTAAACCTTTTGTTTTTACCCACATAAAAAATCAAAGAAAAAATTAAAAAGAAAAAAAGAAAAAATTAAATAAAAATTTATTTAATTTCTTCAATTAAATGGATATAATCATAACTATTTTCATTAAAATCTAAATGACAATATGTTTCTTCATTAATTATATCACAATCTCCTGTGCTAGTATCTATCCTACCCGAACTAGTTATAGGCAACCCCCCTTCGTTATTAAAATCTGTTAATGCTTGCCGAATAGAATCATATAAATATTTTGCTTCTTCAAAATTATCAATATTCACATCAACTTCTCGCGCATTATAATTTCCAATAAGTATTCCATTTAGATAAATTGCACTTTCACTTTCATAATCGCTATTTAAAGAAGTCATAAACATAGTTATTTTATATCTTCCACCAGAATCTTTACCTATTAATTTAAAAGCAATAGATTCAATATCATTTAGATAAATTGAACTAATAATTTTATCCATTTGAAATTCACATTCAGGTATTTGTTTTGTTTCAGAAAAAATTTCTTGGTTATTATTAATCAATTTAACTTCTGCTGAATTTCCTAAATTCTTTGAACTTGTACAAAATATTTTGTAATCATCTGAAGTTTTAAAACAAGAATCTTCACAAAATTCACCTATGCAAATTTCATAACCTTCACCAGAACTTACAAGCTGGTCCAATTCAAAAGCATAATTTATTTTTCCCCCAACATTACAAGAATAACTGCTTAAATCTACTTCTACATCGCACCCAGGTATTTGTTTTGTTTCAGAAAAAATTTCTTGATTGTTATAAAATAATTGAA
>CAZAVD010000069.1:0-1897 GCA_964488715.1 uncultured Gammaproteobacteria bacterium
CAAATTAAAGAAAATCCACCTCAAGTTTTAGAATTAGAAAAAAGTTTTAATTTTAAAATTAAAGACTGCACAATAAAAGGACAAATTGATAGAGTTGATCAAATTAATAATAAAATAGAAATAATAGATTATAAAACCGGTGCACCAAAAACAGATAAAGCTATTGAAAAAGATCAATTATTGATTTACCAAATGGCTTGTGAAGAAACTTTTAATTGGAATATTGAAAAATTAACTTTTTATTATTTAGATAATAATTCTTCTGTTTCCTTTTTAGGAACTGATAAGGAAATTGGAAAACAAAAAGAAAAAATATTAAACTTAATTTCAGAAATTAAATCAGCAAATTTTAATGCTATACCAAATAAATTCAAATGCAAATATTGTGACTTTAAATCTATATGTCGTTTTCAACAATAGGAAATATTCTTAATAAAAACATACAAAAAAAATCTGGTTTAACTAAACAAATCCAAGCAACTTTAATTTGCGAAAAATTTGATAAAATTATTCAAGAAAAATGGGGCAATAAAATAATTGATAAAGTTAAGGCAATATATTTTAAAAACAATACTTTAACTATTGCTTCCCTGTCTTCTGTTGCTAGTCAGGAAATAAAATTACATGAAAAAAAAATTTTAGAAAAAATAAATGAAAAATTCGATAATAGTGTTGAAAGAATAAGATATTTAATTTAAAAATCTTTAAAATTAATTCAAAAAATGTTATTATTAATTTGTTATCCATATATCACGATCGAGTTATTTAGATAACAATAATTTTAATTTTATCTCATTTAATAATTAAATAAAAATATGACAAAGAAAAAAATACTCAATTTTACTGAAGAATTTATTTTATTTCTAAAAGACTATATTCAAGATGAACTAAGCCAATCATCTGTTTTTTTAGATTCTCCTTTCTGGGAAGCCACAAAAATAGAGCAAAAAAAGATTGAGCAACAACGCAAAGAAAAACAAAAATATTACAATACAATCAATCGATTAGTTAAATATAAATATTTAATCAAAGAAAAAAAGAATGACAAAATAAATTTAAAATTTACTAACAAGGGCTTGATTAAACTACAAAAAATTCTTTGGAAAACTAATGAATCAAAGAAAAAACTTCCTGCAAACGAATTATGTCTTGTTTTTTTTGATGTTCCTGAAAAACAAAGACATATAAGAGATTTATTTAGAAAATGCCTTTATGAATTAGGATTTTCTAAAACACAAAGAAGTGTTTTTATAACTAGAAATAATGTTATTAAAGAGATTAAAACTCTAATAAAAAATTGCGAGTTGGAAAAATATGTTCAAGTAATGCTTGCTAAGAATGCATAATCTAGCTAAAATCAATTAAAAATCAAAATAAATTGTTAAATAAATTGCTAATGTGTATTTCACGATCGCGATATATAGATAACACTATTTAAAATTAGTAATTTTTAATAATTTAAAAAACTAAAAATAACTAACCCCTAGCCAAAGCTATTCCAAAAACTTTTTTAGTGCCATTATTTTTCAAAACTCTAGCAATTTCATTTATAGTTGCACCAGTAGTAATTACATCATCAATTAATAAAATATTTTCAAATGACACACTTTTTTTAATTTCAAACGCATTTAAAATATTTACTTTTCTTTTTTTACTATTTAATTTAGTTTGTGGTGAAGTATATTTTTTGCGTATTAATAAATTATTGTTTAATTCTAAATTAAATTTTTCAGCCACAAAACTAGCTAATAATTCAGCTTGATTAAAACCACGCCAAGCTAAACGACGGCAATGTAATGGCACAGGTAAAATAACAAAATTTTTTAATTTAATATTTAATTTATAAATTTTTTTTATCATTAATTTTGATAATGGCTCTGCTAATTCTTTTGCAAAA
>CAZAVD010000070.1:0-1837 GCA_964488715.1 uncultured Gammaproteobacteria bacterium
AGAAATAATTTTTAATTTTTATTTGCAATTTTAATTTTTAACTTTTGAATTTTAAATTAATTTATTATATGAAATTTTTCAACAAAATTAAGAATAAAATTAAGCAATTGGAACAAAAAAGAGAAAAAGAAAGACTGCCAATGCAAGTAAATCAAGAAAAAGAAAAAGAAGAAATAACAAAATCCGTACTTGATATTTATTGCCCATATTGTGCAAGTGAGAATTTTGTAAAAAGAGGTGTTAGAAAAAAGAAAAAAGAAACAGTTCAGTTGTATTTATGCAAAGATTGTGAACGAACATTTACCCCAGGCGCAATCAAAGGAAAGCATTATCCAATGCCAGTTATATTAGATGCAATCAGTTTATATCATTTGGGATATAGCTTGGAAAAGGCTACAAAAATAGCTAGTGAAATTCAATTGAAAAATGAAAAACAGGAACAAGAGGAACAGGGGACAAAGGGACAAGCTATAAAATCGGGCAATGTCGGGAGCGGGACGCTCTCAAACTGGCTAAAACAATACAAAAGTGTATGCGCTTATTCAAGAATGAGAGAGTTTGGAATGAAAATGTATAAACCAGAAGATGTTATAATCAGCGCAACCCTAGCGCATCGTCAGTTGTATCGCTTTCGTTATCATCAAGCTAAAACAAGATTGATTCTTGAGGAAGATTTTAAACATAGAAAATTCAGGTCAATTAAGGAATTTCTAGAACTAGTGCCTGCAGAATGTCCGCATCAATATTTTTCAGATGAGGCAGAACGAGCATCAGAAAAACCAATATTTTTTAGTAAAACCGATATGATTGTCCGTTCAAAACAAAATTATGCCACAAAGTTAGCTGAATTTGTTTTAGGATCAGTTAAAGAGCCCAAAGAAAGGCATGATGCATTACAAAGATTTATGCTTGCAAATGATTCAGTTACCATAGCAACAGAAGTGCCAATATATTTACGCAGAGAAGATTTAAAACATATGGCCAGCCAGTTAGGTTTTGAAATGTATAAACCAATTAAGGCTGGAATTTCCAAATCACAATTTCCAATTTCCAAACAAAATAAAAATCCAATAAAAGAATTAGAAACAATGAGTATTGATGAAATGCCAAAACTTATTACAGGACACATTGATTTTATACAAATTAGAAATGGCATGGTTCATATTTTAGATTATAAATCCAGAGCAAATAAAGAAAAGCCTTTAGAACAGCTTGCGTTATATGCCTTGGCTTTATCAAGATTAACTGGTTTGCGTGTGTATAATTTTAAATGCGCATGGTTTGATGAAAAAGATTATTTTGAATTTTATCCTTTGCATTTAGTGTACAAACGGAAAAAAGGAAGACGCAAAAAAATCCAAACAAAAGAAGGGGTTTATAGTATAAATCAAAATATGCAAAAAATTGAAAGTTTAAGACCAGTATAAATTTATGTACAATAAAAATTATACTAATTATAAAAAAAAATATAGCAAAAATTATACACCTAAAAAAGCAGTTAAGAATTTTCGTGATTTAGAAGTTTATCAAAAATCACTTGAAGGCAGTGTGTTTGTATGTAGTGAAATAATAAATTTTTTAAAGGCAAGTAAAAATAAAAATAAAGATAAAAATTTAGATGATTATGAAATAATGATTGAAAATTCTATAGTTAAAAATATGTTGCATTGCGCTTTATCAATTCCGCATTTAATTGCTGAATCTCATTCAAAACGATTTGGATCAGGAACTGAATGTTTAAGTATTTTAGATCAAGTTATGTTAAAATGTAATAAAATGGTGGCATATTTAGAACAAGTTCGTGATATTTTAAACACAGGTATTGAAACAGATAGAT
>CAZAVD010000071.1:0-1792 GCA_964488715.1 uncultured Gammaproteobacteria bacterium
TTTTTTTCTTTTTTGGTTTGGGCTTTTTTGGAAGTTCTTCAAATTCAACATCTTTAGCGTTTTCAATAGCTGATTTAAATTCCCCTTGTTTTAATTTTTCTTCAAATGGATTTTTTAAATGCATAATTTTAATTATTTAATTATTTGGGCTAATATTAGTTAAAAGTTGTAATATGTGGATAACTCGCTTGACATATTTTTGATAGTATGTTATACTAGAACAATCAATTTAAATTCAATTATTTTAATCAAAATTAATCAAAATTTGGAGGAAATTTGAAATGAGAAATGATTTAAATGATTTGAAAAAGTTACAGGATGAGCAGTATGCTGTAAAAGATGGAACAAAATATGAAGTTTTACGAACTGTTAAAAATGTTCGTGTAAAAGTTCCGTCTGAACAAACCCCCACAATGTTTTTTAAAGAGGCACAGGAACTGCCTAGTGGCGAAAAAGTCCCGGCGTATTTTCTTCACGGGATGAAATGTCCAAAGACTAAAGTTTATTTGAATCGCCACTTTTACAATGTTGCCAACGGAAGTTTTGGCTCGCTTGTTACGGCAACCGTTGAAGTTGTTAAAAAAACAACTGCAACTGGTCGTGAATTTGTTATGGTGAATATTCGTTTAACACCAGAATTGAAGCCAACCACAGAGTTGAAATTTTCTCAAAACGAGTCTGTGGGAATCAAAGTTCCGGGAACCAGTTACAAA
Source organism: uncultured Gammaproteobacteria bacterium (assembly GCA_964488715.1). Lineage (GTDB taxonomy): Bacteria > Patescibacteriota > Patescibacteriia > UBA2196 > UBA2196 > CAYNCE01. The sequence continues at coordinate 714 of CAZAVD010000071.1, forward strand.
ATCTGTTTTCGGAAACTGGAACAGAAACAAAAATAATTTTTTACACAAATTTTATATAAAGACGATGGTCAATTTATTGGTTGTCGTCTTTTTTTATGTTGTGGATAACTTTAGGGGATGGAACAAAACAAGTTCCTATTAATTTTGTTTTATATAATAATTTTGCCTAGTTTTAGATAAAATAGTAACTATTTATTTTATTTCACCCCCTGAATTTGACAAAAAAATTAGATGTGGTATACTTTAACCATTAAAGGTAGTGCTGAGACGTAACCCGACCTGTCGATTTGATAAATAAATAAAATATTTATCAAATCGATGGGAAGGCATTCGTCGGCGCCGCTACTGGGTGTTTGGCTTATGTCAAATGCTCACAGGCGGGAGACAGCGCTATTTTTATTTTCAAGCAAACGAGCGAAATGAAAGCCCGACAGGGATTACATTTCCGAGTGAGCGCAGAAAATATTAGAATTAATATTTTGCCTCATTTTTATTTTTTTTCAACACTTCCTTTTTTAATTACACTTAAAAAATGTTTTGGTTTACTGCCCACACTTCTAACAATAACTTTTATTTTAACATCATTAACTATCTTTTCAAAAATCCAATAATAATATTTTTCTTTATATTCTCTTTTTAAAAAAGAACTTGTTGTTTCTAATAAAAATTTTGCTCTTTCTAAAACAAAAAGTCTTCCTAAAATGTCTGTTTTTGTTTTAACTTCATCGTGTGTGATATGTTCCCATCCTTCACGAGTAATATTGATAATTTCACCACCAAATGCTTGACAGCGTGGTGGATTTTTTGACCAATTATTAAAATAAAATTCTTTAGCTAATTTTTTAGCATATTTTAATGTTTGATTTAAAATATTATCAAATTTTTTGTTTTTGTTTTTGTTCATTTGTTAGAAATTATTTATTATATTATTTTTTAGATATCCTTAAATTTCTCAATCATTTCTGATTTTAATTTAATAATTTCTTCTTGGAGCATATTAGTGAATTCTGGAATTTTGGTTTGCAAAAAATCAGAAACTTTATCTGGTTCTTTGTCCATTATTTTTTCAAATTCATCCT
>CAZAVD010000072.1:0-1776 GCA_964488715.1 uncultured Gammaproteobacteria bacterium
GCATATTTAGAACAAGTTCGTGATATTTTAAACACAGGTATTGAAACAGATAGATTTGAAGAAGAAATTAAAAAATATTTTACAACACGGCAAAAAGTTTTAAATTTGCAAAGAGTATGGCGTAAATATATACAAGAGAAATAAATTAAAAATTATGAAAAAATTAAAACAACAATGGACAAAAGTTAAAGATTTGAAAAAAGGTATGAAAATTGCTGTGCCGACTGACGAGGCCTTGGCTGATTTTGGTAATGGGAAATTAGGGACAAAGGGACAAGCTACAACTTCGGGCAAAACCGGCAGCGGGATGGAAAAAGAAAAAGATATTTTATGGGATGAAATAGTTGAAATTAAAAAAGTTGGCAAAGAAAAGGTTTATGATATTGAAGTTGAAAATACTCATAATTTTGTTGCTGGACATATGATTGGTAAAGGAAAGAAAAAATCATATGGTGGAATTTACGCGCACAACACATATATTACTGGCACAGCAACTTCAAGCCGTTTAGAAGTTGGAACACCAACTGGTGAAACTGGCGCAGGTGATGTAAATATTTCAGGTAATTATTGGACTAATGGCGCTGATTATGCTGAATATTTTTATACTGATGACATTGATTTGCAACCAGGTGAATTAGTAAGTGTTGATGTTTCTAATGATGGCGCTGTAAAAAGAAGCTCTGGTTTAAGTGATGGAAATATTATGGGCATTGTTTCTTCTAACCCTTCAATAATTGGTAATACTGGAGCAAAAGCAGAATGGAAAGAAAATTCTGTAATTATAGGTCTTTTGGGTCAGGTTCAAGCTAAAGCTTCAAATGAAAATGGAGAAATTCGCACAGGCGATAGTTTAACAGCAGCTTCAATTCCTGGATATGTAATGAAAGCAAATGCTGGTGATGCTACTGTTGGTGTTGCTCTTGAAAGTTTAGAGCAAGATCAGGGAGAAGTTTTGGTTTTGATTTCTAGAAAAAATAAATCTTTAACAGTTGAACAAATTGAAGATCAAATTACAGATAGAGTAGCTGAAATGGAAATTGAAGATGAAGTTAATTTATTAATCGCAGGAGCTATGGATAATTTAGGAGTAGAAGAAAAAATAGATGAAGTCAGTGTTAGTGTTTTAGATTTAAGCAGTCAAGCAAATCAATTAGATAGTAAAGTAAATGATTTAAAACAACAAGTTGAAGATTTAGAATTTGCGCAAGAGTATGATGAGATTATAAATGTAAGAGCATTAAATATATCTACATCTACAGCATCAACAACATCAGACTGGCTAGGCCTGCCTCAAGCAGGCGATGTATTAGTAATGGATCCTAAAAATGATTTATCAGCAGTAAAAAATTATGAAAAAAATTCAAATCAGATTTTAGGTGTTGCTGTTGAAAATACAGAAAATAATAAAGTAAAATTAGCATTATCAGGTAGTTTAAAAATTAAAATTAATTTAGAAAATGGTATAATTAAAAAAGGCGATTTATTAACAACAAGTTCAGTTCCAGGATATGCTATGAAATCTATTAATGAAAATGCAGGAATAATTGGCATTGCGCTTGAGGACTTTGTAGAGAATAACAAAATTTCAGTTTTATTAACAATTAGAAATAATATATCAGTTCAAGATAATATAGATGTTTCAGTTGAAGAATCAGCTCAAGAAAGCCAAGTTAAGATTGCAGTTGAAGATTATGATTTTCAAGGCAATGTAGCAGTTAAAGATTTAGTAATAAATGGGAAAGTAATTGTTAAAGGCATAGCTGAATTTTTATCTGA
>CAZAVD010000073.1:0-1742 GCA_964488715.1 uncultured Gammaproteobacteria bacterium
TCTAGTTAAGGCAGAATAATTAATTAGCCCATTTTTTAAACAATCTTTTATACTTTTTGAAGTTATAATATATTCTTCAATTATTTTTTGAATATTCATATTTCTTAATAAATTCTTGATATATTTAAATGTTTTGTTTCGAACAATTATGTCTAAAAATGTTTATTCTTAGACGATAAACTTATAAAATAAAATTTGATTTTAATAATTACAATGAAAAATATAAAATATGAAAATATTGAAAATAAGATACATATAATTAAACCAACTTTAGATAATTTGGAAGATGTAATCTCTGTCGAAAAAGCAGCGTGGCCAGATATAGGTGAAGGAATGGTTGCAGAATATGATAAATTTAAAAACAGAATTGAATTAGATTTAATGTATTTACTTTATTTTGATGGAAAACCTTCTGGAATAATAAGTTTCCAGCACCCTTCATTTACTAATCAAACAATTTTGGATAATCTTTTAAAGAAATATAATAAAGAAGGATTATTAAAATGGGCGGATGTTATCTCAAATTATAATCTGCCAGAGGATTGGTATGCTGCCACAAATAATGGATATATTCAAACAAAAAATAGTTCCACAAATGATCCATCCTCAGAACATTTATTCCTCATAGGGGTTGGAGTAGATAGTAATTTGAAAGGGAATGGGTTAGTGAATTATTTGATTGACCATACTATCAAAGAAGCTAAAAAAATGAATAAAAAATTTATATTAGGGTATGGTCGACTTCCCCAACTTCATGAAAAATATGATAATGCAACAATAAAAAATGCGGAATCCCACTTATCTGAGAAAAAACCAGGAACTAATCTACCTGCAGATTATGGGGCAAGATTTCATGTTTATAATGGAGCAAAGGCTATTTCAGTTATACCCAATGCTATGGATGACCCGGAAAGTTTAAATTATGGTTTTTTGGCCCTATATAAATTATGATTTTTATTTTCAAAATGAATTCAAATATAAAAATAACTAAAATAATTGAAAATATTTATTGTATAGAAGAATTAAATTATTTGGAACATTGTAACTGTTATTTAGTTGTAGGAACAAAAAAATGTCTTTTAATAGACACGGGAATTGGGTTAATTGATTTCCAGAGTTTATTAAATCCGATTATTAAAAATAAAGAATTAATAACGATAATTAGTCATTTTCATTTTGATCATATTGGTGGGACAAATCAATTTAAGAAAATATTTGCAAATAAAGTTGACTTGGATAAAAAAGATATGGGATTGAAATATCTCGATAAAAAAGATTTTATTTCAAATTGGAAGAATAAAAAAATTCAAAATTTAGCAATTATTAAAAAAAAGATTTTCCAAATTGAAAATGGTAGCATGGTTGATTTGGGTAATTTCAAATTTAAAGTTATATTTACCCCTGGACATGATAAAACTAGCATTTCTTTATTTGAAAAAAATAAAAAAATAATTTTTACTGGGGATTTGATATATAAAGGTAAATTATATTTTGATTTTAAAGATTCTGATAAAATGACTTATGTTAAATCTTTAAAAAAAATACTAAAATTGGGTCCAAAAGTAATTTGTGGGGGGCATAATAAACCCATTACGGGAGAGGTCCCTAAATTTATAAAATCCAAAATTTTATCTATAAATTAGGAAAATAAACATAACTCGAGAAAGATACTTATTAGATTGATATTATTTATAGAAACTTTTATAAATTAAACCTTAATTATTCTGTTTAAGTGATTTAAA
>CAZAVD010000074.1:0-1722 GCA_964488715.1 uncultured Gammaproteobacteria bacterium
AATTATTAACAGAAAAATTTACAAATTTTGTTGGTGTAGTCAATAAACCGGCTTTGCGCGCTCTATAAAAATTTAATTCTTCTAATAAATAATTTCTATCAACAGGAATTACTAAATGCAGTTCTTTAATGCCATTAAAATATTCATCAGTAAATGCTATAACCCAAGATTTTTTTGAGTCGCGCCAATGATTATCCATATCTCCATGATAACGAACTTTAACATTATATTCTTTTTCATTAGCAACAAATTTGGCTTTTATTTTTTTTCTATATTTTTTAGTTAATAATTTGCCTGCATAAGTTTCTGGCAAATTATTATTTAAAAAGATTAAATCATCTTTATTTATAATCAAATTATAATTTTCTAATTTAGAAGAGGAAAAAAAATGCGGTAAATAGAAAATATTAGATAATTTTTTAACAAATTGAATTTCTTGATTGTGTTTTTTATAAAATTCTAAGCTACCAATATTCCAATAATAAATAGCTCCTAAAATAATTATAAAAATTAAAAAATATAAAATTGTTAAAAAAAATAATTTAGGAGAACGAAATGTTATTAAAATTCTTTTTTTAATACTCCACATCGTTTTTTGCTGTGATTAAATTAACATCAAATATTCCATTAGCTTGTTCTAGTTCTTTAATAAATTTTTGTGATTCATTTTCTATTATAAATTTAATACTAAAACTTAATTGCAAAATATGCCCTTGTGAGGAAGCTTTGATGTTTAAAATATTATTATTAGTTAAATATTTATCAAAAATTGATTTATAAATATTTTCATGAGTTTCTTGCGTGTTTAAATTAAAAGTTAAAATATAATCAAACTTGCGAATTGAACCGAAATTCATTTTAGTTAAAATATAAATAACTAAAAGAACAATAATTGTTGTAATAACAGCAATCCAATAATTATTTGTTCCAACAGCCATTCCAACTGCTAAAACTAAAAATATATAAGCCATATCTTTAGTGTCTTTTATTGCTGTTCTAAACCGTATTAATGAAAAAGCTCCAAAAGCTCCAAAAGCTCTAGCAATATTATTACCAATAACCATCATTACAGCTGCAATTACAATTCCACCAATAATTAAAGTTAAAGTATAAGTTTGTGAATAAGAAAGTCCTTTATGAGTATGTTTATAAACTATGGCAATTATTAAGGATAAAACAAAAGCTAATAATAGATTAAAAACTACTGTCATTGGACTTAATGAAAGAATACCTTGTTCTAAATCAAAAATTGTGTTTAGCATATTTTTATATGTTATTAATTAATTTGGGACGACAAACTTCAAGACAATTACAATATTTAGAAAACGGCTTGTGCTCTAAGCCGTATCTTTGGATTATTCCTTGAAACCAAAATGGTAAAACATTGTTAAATTTAACTTCTAAAATTACTAATTTTTGATTAAGTGATTTTGCATTTTTATCTACTGACAACCAATCACTTAAAAAAGTGCGCAAATTATAATCAATTGTTACTCTAAAATCTTGATCAACTTTGCTAATAAAAGGTTTTCTCTGATAAATAACCATGTTTTGAGGCAACATTCCATTATAAATTTTTAGCCATAAAAATTCGTTTAAAGTGCTTTGTTTGTTTTTTAAATCAGAATTTATTTTATTTTGTTTTAATAAATCATAGCAGTTTTTATGGTTTAAAGCAAATCTATCTTTAATAACAACCATATTGTATTTTCTTTTGATTTC
>CAZAVD010000075.1:0-1687 GCA_964488715.1 uncultured Gammaproteobacteria bacterium
ACATCAGATCCCCGCCAGATTTTGGAGATTGAAGAAGCAAAGCGTGAATTTGATGAAAGCGGGGAAGTAGAGAGTCAAGAGAAATAATAAAATAAAATTTCTAAATTATAATTTCTAATTTCTAATAAAATTAAAAATATCTAATGCCTAATTTTTAAAAAATTATTAATTTAGAAATTAGATATTTATTAGAAATTGTAATTTGTAATTTAGAAATTGAAAAAAATATGTCTAAAGAGAAATTAGTAATAATTCTTATAATCTTCCTTATCCTCGCGATTATCCTTGCTGGAATTTTTTGGTTTCTTAATATTCAAAAAAATAAACAACAAAACATAGAAGTTATACAAGAATTAGAATTAGAAAATAATAAATTAATAGAAGAAGATGATGATGTTGTTGAAGAAAACAAACCTGTCCCTTATATTCCTAAAGCAACTGAACAAGAAAAATTGCAAGCCCAGTTAACTAAAATTGCAAGCGCTTTTGCTGAAAGATTTGGTTCTTATTCTAATCAATCAAATTATGAAAATTTAAAAGATTTAATGCCATTTATGGCGACTAATTTTAAACGCTGGACAGAAGATAAGATTGCTAGCGCAAATTTTGCTAATAAACCAGTTATTTATTATGGTATTACAACTAAAGTTTTAAAAATAAATTTAATTGATTTTTCTAAAGAAAAAGGCACAGCTGTTTTTATTATTTCAACTCAACGCAATGAAGTTGTTGGTTCAGATGAAAATAGCAAGGTTTTGTATTCAGATATGAATTTACAAATGATTGAACAAAATGGCGTTTGGAAAGTAAGTCAAGCAGTTTGGAAGTAAGGAGTAATAATTAAGAAATTAAGAAATGAGAAATTAAGGGCAAATTTTTATGGCTAATAATTTTACAGAACAAGAAAAAAAATACCAAAACGACTTAACTCGCGCTAGAATTGCTGATTTAAATAAAATTGCAAAACAAAAAGTAAAGCAAGCAGTTAAAAAAGAAGTTAAGAAAAAAGTTAAAAAATTAATTTTAAAAAATCTTTGGAAAAACCCATTTTTTTGGACAGTTGTAGGTTATGTATTATTAGGTTTAGGCATTATCTTATTAATTTTTATTTTAATTTATTTTATAACTAACCCATGTGAAGTTTTAAATGTTGTTGGTGATTGGTGGCCAGATTTTGTTGGCAGTGCATGTGAAACAGTTACTGGGACTGGGACATAAATTTTATGCTAAAAAAAATATTAATATTTTTAATTATTTTAATCCTACTTGTTTTAGCGGGTGTTTTTATGGTAAATAAAACTGCTAGCGCTGCATCACAGACTTATGAGAATTTAACTCAAGCATGTCCATCAGGTATTGATGGATGCAAAGATTCTGATGGCAAATTATTTACTGAAACTAAAGGCGGTGAAAGATATATTAGAATGCAAATTGCAATTCCTGGTATAACAGATTCTTGCACTTATAAGGTTGAAGATATAAATAAAAAAGAAGTTATAAAAACTTGTAATTATGTTTCATCAAATTTGCCAGATTATGTAAAAAAATTTTATAATTTTGCAGTAGGCGCAATTGCTATTTTAGCTGTGATTATGATTATGATTGCTGGCTTGCAATGGATTTTTGCTGCAGGCAATCCCACCACAATCACCACAGCCCGTTCTAATATTACCTCTGCCATTTCTGG
>CAZAVD010000076.1:0-1639 GCA_964488715.1 uncultured Gammaproteobacteria bacterium
CTAAAGTTTTTTTATAATCTTTAATTTCTTTAGGCAATTCAGCTAAAGTTTTTTTAGATGGTTTATAGATTTCTTTTGATTTTAATAAAACTTCTGTTGTTTCATTTTTCATAAAAAATATTTTAATTTATATTTTTATTTTACCATAATTTCTTGCCCTTTACCACACCATGGACAAAACCATTTCTTTTTCTTTGCAGAAGCATCGCCAATTGTCCACCACTTTTTACATTTTCCACATTGAAAATGACTTATTTTTTCTATTGATTTTTTGCCTGTTATTTTTTTATTCATCATAATATATTTTATTCTTTAACTTGATTTGTTGAATTTTTGTTTAAATTCATAATATTAATTAAGCCCCACAACATTTCTTATACTTCAATGGTGTTCCACACGATTTGTAGCTAAGGTTTCAAAACCTTTGAAATCTTTGCTAAAAGAGTATTTTTACTCTCCACAGACCCTGTGGCATTTTCTATAACTAGGCTCATTTGAGAGTAAAGCTGGTTTGTAAAGTTCTAACTTTTTTCTTGAATGTTGCGCTGTGTTGTCTTTTAAAATTTTATCAATTTCTTTTGTCTTATCTTTATTTCTTATGGCGATTAATATTTGTTTCATATATTTAACCCCTGTAGCATTTCTTATTCTTTTATAGCACAAAGATTGTTGCTAATTATTCAAAATTGTTTTATAATTATATTATAACTAATAAAAACAATTATGCCAAAATGTTCAATAAAAGAATGCAAAAACTTTACGCGCTATAAAAATACTACTGAAAAATATTGCTCAATGCATCTCGCCAGAATAAAGCGCCATGGATACCCAGAGCTCAAAAGAGATGCCTATCAATGTATGGAAAAATTACAACACAAAATTGTAGATGAATTTATATCAAAAAATTGCAAAAAAATGATCGACAAAGAAATCGTAAAACATCTAAAAAAGAAAGGGGTCCGGAATGTTACAATTTGGAATGTAAAATATAGACGGAGAAAACTAGGTGTAAAAAAATATTTATATGGTGAGATCAAAAAACATAAAGCGTGGATTCGCGCACAAGCAATCAAAAAATATGGCGATGCGTGTGAATTATGTAGCTATAATTTACATATTGAAACTCATCATATCTTACCAAGACATAAAGGTGGACAACATGAAATAGACAACTTAGTAGTTCTGTGCTCTAATTGTCATTCATTAGTAACCCACAAAAACTTCAATCTAAAAAGTAGGAAAGAAATTAAAGAACTTAGTAAAAAAATTAAAAAAGCATTAAAATTAATTTATTCATGCTTAGGATAACAACATTTTTTATATTTCATGGGTCTACCAGTTTCAGAATTAATTTTTCTGCATGGACATGGATCATTTCTTCCAGTTTTTTTACTAGAAGAAACAATGGATGAAGTTGTTCCAGTCTTAGCTGGAGCAGAAAAATTCATTTTATCATTGTTAACTGTTAACTGTTGGCTGTTGGCTGGCGACAGGCTAACTTTAAAAATACTATAAACAACTTGCTTGCGGATATTGGCCAGTAATTCTTGGAACATTTTATGAGCTTCTTTTTTGTATTCTACTAAAGGATCTTTTTGCCCATAACCACGCAAACCAATTCCTTGGCGCATATGATCAA
>CAZAVD010000077.1:0-1559 GCA_964488715.1 uncultured Gammaproteobacteria bacterium
GGTTTAAAGCAAATCTATCTTTAATAACAACCATATTGTATTTTCTTTTGATTTCTAAAAAAACTTGAGTATCTGGTTGAAATTTAAAATCTTTAAAGTTTGGGTAAAATCTGACTCTTAATTTTTTGCGGGTTTTTATTCCAGCTATTTTTTGGTAATAACAATCTAATCCAACTGAATCATAATATGAGCTAGCCACTGTGTATGCTTTATCTGGCAAATTCTTTGCATAAGGATCAGGTTCCATGTATTTTAAAAATTCAGGAATCATTCCTTCAATAATGCTTGATGGGATTTGATATTTTATTTCAAATCGCTGAAAATGAAGTTTTGGTTCCGGCATAAATTAATTTAAATTATATTTTTTTAAAATTTCTGAGACATCTTTATTTTCAAAGATTTTAATTTCAGAATTGTTTTTTTCAATAATTTTTTCTTTATTATCTTGAATTATCGTATTATAAACTTCAACATAACCTGGACCAAAAATTGGCTTTTTTTGATATGCGTTAACACCAATTGAATTATTTAAAATTGTATTAGTAATAATTATTGCTTTTGATAAATCTTTAATTTCAATCCCAATTAAATTATTTGTAATTAAATTATTAAAAATTATTGGTCCTGATTTTTCACCTACACTTATTCCCTTGTCCCCAGAGTTTTTAATTTTATTATTTACAATAAAAGTCTGACTTCCAGATAAATCAATTGCATCACCTAAATTATTATTAAAAATATTATTTTTAATTTGACCATTTGTCCAATCAAAATCAATTGCATCACTACTATTGTTATGAAAATTATTATTTTCTACGTTGCTTTCAGATCCATATTTAATATTTAAACTATCATCAGCTTGAGCATAAGAAAATTCAGAATTAATAATAATTACTTCACTATTATGAACTGCAAGCTGTCCAGTAAAATAAATTCCATTAATTGAATCTTTACTGCCATAACTAAATTTGCAATTATCAAAAATACTATTATTGGTTTCTTTTCCAATTAAACTTATAACACCCCATGGCTTAGATTTATTACTAGCTGTAAAAATTATTGGATTATTAAAATTAGCTTTAGCAATTATTTTTGCATAACTAAAAATTGAAATATCTGGAGCAAAATATAATTTAGCTCCTGGTTGAATAGTTAAAGTTAAATTTTTTGGTATTATTATATTTTTATTTATATAATAACTGCCAGAATTTAAAGTGACTTCTTTAGGGTTTACATATTTAAAAATTAAATATTTATTAACAAATTCTTTAGCTGAAGCATTTATAAATTCAAAATCAGCAAACATTTGCTCATCAAAATATTTTATTTTTAGATCAGCTTTTTTATTTGATAAATAATTTCTGATTTGAAAATTAATATTTTTTAATTTTAAATTTTTAACAGATGAATTTGATTTAATATAATATTTAAAATTAGTAGAAAGAATTTTTATATTTTGCTCTTCAAGAGATCGTTGCGCAGTTAAAATTTCTAAAAAGTCATTTGTTTCAAAAAGTTTGGTTTCTGAATTATATTTAAAATCTGCAATTTTATAATTA